>JADFKI010000118.1 GCA_022565015.1 Chloroflexota bacterium | reverse complement strand
CAGCGTAGGACCACCGTCGCGGCCCCCAGTTGTCGGGCTCCTCTGCGGTCCCTCCGTGTTCGGTGATAAAATTCGAAACCCTCTCCACGGTCGCGGTCAACTCCTCCTCGTTGGCCTCGGGGCTGAGGACCATGACCAGCTCATAGTCTCGATTTCGCTGCGATACCAAGCTTGACTCCTGAATGAATTATTTACATGTGCCGCTCGGGCGCCGTTTACATGGCACGGCACTTTCGCCGGTCATCCGTAACATTTGTTTCGGAAGACTGAATCCTCGAAATTATAGCATGTAAAAACAGCGGGCCACAATGCGAATATCGCGGCATTTCGGTCTGTACCTCAGTATTCACGGTCCTGGCCTGGAATCAGGGCGGCCCATAAATGCGGCGGCCTTCGGCGGCGGCGGCGCATCCCCAAACTTCCAGCGGCATCTCATTTAAAGCACATGAAGATAGCACGCTACATTGCAACCTACGTACACGGCTCCCGAAGCGGATTGCGCCAAAGGCGGGCGTTGGCCATACTGATTGCCGCGTCGACGATTACGGCCGCGTGCACAGGTGCCTTCCCCGATGTAACGATAGACCCTACGGACCTGGCTTCGCCCGATCAACGCGACCTCGGAGCACCCCCGGCGGAGGGTGCAGAGGTTCTCGGCACTCAAGCTGCTTCCTCCAGGGAAGCCCCCTCCGCAAACGTGTTGGGACCGGCGAAAGAGACCTTTGATGCGCTGGAATCGTTGCAGCAGGCTGAGGTAAAGGGGATAGCCGGCACCGGCGTGGCGGATGGGTCCGCTTCGGTCGATGTGGAGCCTGACAGTGCCGTGGGCCTGTCCGTGTTCGAAAGGCTGAATCCCGACGGCCCCAAGCTCCTGGACCCAAGGAAGTTCGATCAGCGACTGCCGCTGGACGCCATTAAACCGATTTACGAGCCCCTCGTCGGAAGCCCCGATGAGGTGGAGCTCGATGCCGATGAGCTGGTCATGGGGGTCAGCATCAACGGAGAGTCCCGGGCCTATCCCATTCGGGTGCTTCGCTTCAGAGAAATGGTGAACGATGAGCTCGGAGGCACCCCTATTCTGGTCACCTGGTGACCAATCTGCTACACCGGTCTCGTGCACGACCGGCGGATAAACGGCGAGGTCTTACGGCTCGGCAACCAGGGCGCGCTCTATATGAACGCCATGACCTGGTGGGACAGGGAGACAGAGAGCGTCTGGTCTCAGCCCTGGGGCACCGCAATCGCGGGCCCACTAAAAGGTACTGCCCTCACGCTCATACCTGCGTCCGTCGTGCCCTGGGAGACGTGGCGCAGCGGGCATCCGGATACCTCAGTCCTGACGAACGACCTGAAGGGCATCATCGTTCGTCGCGCGGTCCGGCCGAGTGACGACTTCGTGATAGGCGTTGCGCTAGAGGATGGCGCCACGGCGTACCGATACGAGAAGGCCGCCGAGGAGCGCGTCATCAACGACGTGATCGCAGAAAACCCCGTGGTGGTCTTCGTTGACCCTGACACGAGAGACATCAAGGTCTATCTGCGGCGCGTCAATACGAATTTGCCCGACGGCCGCCGGATATCAGAGCTTACCTTTGAGCTGGAAGGTATGCGAATCGTCGACTCCGAGACGGGCAGCCGATGGGATTCTGCGAACGGCGTCGCGTTGGAAGGCCCGCTGAAGGGCACGCTGCTCCAGCAGATACCCTACGTGTCGGCCTTCGACTGGGCGTGGCTGGATTTTTTTCCTCACACGTCGTACTACGATGGAGAGAGCTAGAGTTCTGTTTGATGTTGACTCTTGGACTTTACTTGGCTGTTTAGAAGTAGATTAAATGTAGCCCCGGCCGGCAAACGCAGGGGAGGGCATCCGACCAACCCGTGTGGCATCGGTCTCAGGGAATGACGGCATTGTCCAAGATGGCCGTATGTCGGTCGAAGAGCTCCAAAGCAGTCCTTCCCCTTCAAGTAGCGGAAAGGCTACGACTGCGCCTGGCTACGCCTGGCTGTATCCGGAGCCTGGGCTGTCCACGCCGCGGCCCTTGGCGTCCTCGAGCTGACCGTACTCTTTCAGGATCTGCTGGCTGTATGTGACGCGGCCGGTAATCTTGTCCAGAGGCTCCGTGGCAAGAAGAAGCGAGGCCTTGGCCATGAGCTCAGGGTGCTCGCCGCGCGGGTCGTCGAAGCCGGTGACCAGGTTGTGGAACACCGTTCCCGGAGTGGGCACGACCTGTGAGGGCGACAGGGCCGTGACCGAGATCCCGAACTGGTACACCTCCGACGCGAGTCCTTGCGTGAACCTCTCCAGCGCAGCCTTCTCGGCCCCATAGCAGGTCCCGCCGGCGTTGGCAGGAGCGTCCGGATACGGTCCGCGTCCCGGACCAATCGCGGCGCCCGACGATATGTTCAAGATGCTGCCGGACTTCTTTTCGATCATGTCTTCCAGCACCATCTGGCTGAGCATGAAGGGCGCCTGGAAGTTCACGGCCCACGAGCGCATCCAGCGGTTGACCGGGTATTCCTTCACCGGTATGAAGTATGTGAGCGCGGCGTTGTTAACGAGAACGTCCACGGTCCCGTAGGTGTCACGCGCCGATTGTACGAGCTTCTCGCAGTCCTCCGGCAGGGAGATGTTCACGGACACCGCGGTCGCCTCGCCACCGGCCTCGCCGATGCCCGCAACCGTCGTCTCCAGCGACCCTTCAAGTGGGTGGTCTCCCTCCCTCATCGTGCGAGCGGCGCAAATCACTTTTCCGCCCTCCGCCGCAAACAGGGCCGCGATCTCCGCGCCTATTCCACGGCTGGCGCCGGTGACTACTACTACCTTGCCATCTAGCTTACCCATCGTATTCTCCTCGACAAAGCTGCTGATAATACCCGCCATTGGCGGCCCTCGCCCGACCCAACCCCCAGCCCCGAACTCGACTCAGACCCCCAGCATCGTTGCGAGCTCCTCAAAGCTTGACGCAACGAAATCGAAGGCGGGGTCCGGTGTTGTGTCCACTTCGCGCTGCGGACCGAACTCGTCGGGCCTGGGAACGAATGCGGCCTTCAGGCCGGCCTTCTGCGCCGAGCGAAGGTCGTTCTGGTGAGCCGCGACCATCATCACCTCACCGGGCTCCAGTCCCAGCAGGCTCGCCGCGCCTAAATAGGTTTCCGGGTCGGGCTTGTAGTGCTTGAAAAGCTCGGCTGAGAGAATGCAGTCCCAGGGCAGACCGGCGTTCTTGGCCATATTGGTCAACAGCGCCACGTTTCCGTTGGAGAGGGTCGCGAGAACGAATCTCTTCTTCAGGCGGGTGAGTCCGGATACCGAATCGGGCCAGGGAGCGAGCCTGTGCCAGGCCTTGTTGAAATCGTCCTTCTCTTCCTCTGTTAGTCCGGTGATTCCGTACTTCTCCAGCAGCTCATCCAGCACCATTCGGTGCAACGCGTCGATGTTGGTCCACGGCAGCTCTCCCTCTCGCACACGGCTCATGGATGGGCCGTAACCGGCGCGCCAGTCGTCCGCGAACGTGGACCAGTCCACGTCGATACCCCTGGCTTCTCCAAGTCGACGCCCCTCGCGCGTGATGCTGCTCCGCCAGTCTACAACGGTGCCAAATACGTCAAAGGTCAATGCCTTGATCTCAGATATATCCAATTTTCAGCGCTCCTAACGTGGCTACGGCACGACCAGGACGGGCACTTCACCCGAGCGAATCACCCTGTCGGTGGTGCTTCCCAGCAACATTCGCTTAATACCGCCGTGGCCGTGCGTGGACATTACTATCAGGTCCACGCCGTGCTGCTTCGCGTAGTCGATCACGTGCTCGTGGGCCGGGCCGGTTGTCAACTCCACGATCGTCTCGAGTCCCAAGTTCTTCAGGCCGGTGGCGGTGTGGTCCAAATACTGCTGTGCCGTCTGAATTTCCGCTTCCTCCAACTGCCTGCTCAGCTCCGCAGTACGGGCCACGCTCTGGTCGGCCTCCAGACCACCGCCAATGGGTGTCTCGCTGCTGTAATGCCGGGACATTGACATGAGAATGTGAACCGTGGCGCCGGAGGACTTTGCCAGTCCTTCCGCGTGTGCCAGTGCCTTCTCAGCCAGCTTGGAGCCGTCTAGGGGAACTAATATACATGAATACACAGGGAACTCCCTCGTTTTGTCGTCGTTACGCTACAAAATGTGAGTGCGATGGGATGGAAAAAAAGCTTGTCTGGAAACCGAATAATACGGCTATAGCATGGCAGTGTCAACGATAGGGTCGGCACCGAGGCAGGACCGAAACTACACTATTATCCTGCCGCATTGGAGCCCCGGAACGAGCGCACAGGCGGCTCTAACATGGGCCGTCACGTGATTGCAATCCATGAGAGACCCATCGGCCTGCGCAGGCTATGTCGGTCGGTGTGAAAAAGGGTTGAAGTTGATTTCAGATCGGTGCCGGGTATAATCACACCAATCGAGGCGATGGCGGCGATTGCCCATCGCAACGGCATTCAGCCCGATGCAAGGACCAGATCCGTAGGTATGCCCGTATATATGGAGGTATGAAATGGCTGACCGACAGCTACCGACCCAGGAAGAGGTGATGTCTTATCTCAGGGATCGCCGCAACTGGGGCCGCTGGGGTGACAAGGGCTCGGCGGGGGCCATGAACCTCATAACGGACGGCAAGCGCCTGAAGGCGGCGCAGCTCGTCAGCAAGGGCCGCACCGTATCGCTCAGCAGGCCCTTTCCCGTCACGCCTTCAGCGGAGAACCCCCGGCCCGCCCAGCATTACATGAGCGTGTGGGAGCGGCCCAACAACAGCGGGGCCGCGGTGGATTTCTACGGCATTCTATATCACGGAACATCGACCACTCATATCGACGCCCTGTGCCATGTTTGGGACGAGGCTGGCATGTGGGACGGGCGAAAGCCCTCGGAGACGCTGAGCTTCGACGGCGCCAATTACGGCACGATCGACCAGTGGAGCGACGGCATACTAACGCGTGGGGTCCTTCTCGATGTGCCGAAGCACCGCGGCAAGCCCTACGTCACGGTCGAGGAGCCCGTCCACGGCTGGGAGCTCGAGGACATCGCCAAAGCACAAGGCGTAACGCTGGAGCCGGGAGACGCCGTATTCGTCTACAGCGGCCGTGAAGCCTATGCCGCGGACCACGACGGCGTCTGGGCCAACTCGGTCACCAACGAGCCCAGGCCGGGGTTGCACACATCATGCCTGCCATTCGTTCGAGACAACGATATGTCCATACTAGGCTGGGACATGATGGACGCCTCTCCCAACGATTATGGGCTGGGATGGAGCGTCCACGGGGTCATCTTCGCCTACGGTGTCGCCCTTCTGGATAACGCGCTGCTCGAACCACTGGCAAAGGCCTGCGCCGAAGAGGGCCGCTACGAGTTCATGATCACGATAAACCCGCTGAACGTCATTGGCGGCACAGGCTCTCCCGTAAATCCCATCGCCGTCTTCTAAGCGCCGAAAGCATGAGTCGAACTTAGGGCTGGGACCGGCAGGCCCTGGACGGAGGCTGTAATGGACTATGGCGCGCACCTTCCCTTAATTGATTTTACGGGCAAAGGCACATCTCTGAAGCAGATCATCGACTATAGCGAGACTGCGGAACGGCTCGGCTTCGGGACCTTGTGCGCCAATGACCATCTGCTCTTTTCCAGGCCCTGGATGGATGGTCCGACCGCGCTGGCCTCGGTGATAGCGTCAACATCGTCCATCGGGTTTGCGACCACGGTCTCCCTGCCCATCGTGAGAGGGCCGGTGGCTATGGCCAAGACTCTTTCAGCGATCGATATTCTTTCCGAGGGAAGGCTCACGGTCGGCGTGGGTCCCGGCTCATCGCAACGCGACTACTCCGCGGTGGGCATACCGTTCGAGGAGCGCTGGAAGCGCCTTGACGAGGCCGTGGAGACGATGCGTGCCCTGTGGAGCAAGGAAGGGACCCAATTCAAGGGCGCCTACTATTCGACCGAAGGTGTAGAGATGGAGCCACATCCAAGGCAGCAGCCTGGTCCGCCCATATGGCTGGGCAGCTGGGGCTCTCCCGCGGGACTTCGAAGGGTCGCCCGCCTGGGCGATGGCTGGTTGGCGTCGGCGTACAACACGACGCCCGAGATGTTTCAGGAGGCGAGGGCCCGTCTAGATGCGTACCTCGGTGATGCGGGAAAAGACGCCGGTCAATTTCCCGACGCCATCGCGACGATGTTCTGCTACGTTACGGAAGACCCATGTGAAGCCGATAGAGTGATTCGCGATATTATCGCACCTGCGATCAACCGGCCGGAGGAGGAGCTCAGAGAGCGCCTGCCCGTTGGCTCGGCAGAGGAGTGCGCCGAGAAGCTTTCCGCGTACCAGGCCGCGGGCGCTCAGCGCCTATATCTCTGGCCCGTGGAGGACGAAGTCCGTCAGCTTGAGCTCTTCCAGGAACGCGTGATACCGCAGGTTGGGTAGCCACGCCAAAGTGTCTGTGTACGGGTCCATACACTAAATATTGTGGAATTAGTAGGGGCGGCTGCATGAGCCGCCCCCGTTCTTTTCATAACTTCGCTGCACTCAGAGGCCCCGAAAACTAGATCGCGCCCTCGCTGCGGGTGGCGTGCATGGCCTTCTCGTACTTCTCCAACGCCGAGTCGATGTCCGCTTCGGTGTGGGTGGCCGAGACGTCCACTTTTCAGAAATAGTCTTGCGACTCGACACAGGGCGAACGCCTTGACGCTAAACGTGAGTCTTGATATTATCATTTATATCATTAACGTACTTTGCATACTATCTCTACTGATATGAATGATAATATATTCAGGCCGGTATTTAATTTTACAGAGTTGATCCGCTCAGCCTTGGACGATATCGAAAGGCAGATGTGGCTCGTCGACAACATGCTTATCATGCCCAAGCATGAAGAATGGATAAAACGAGACGTTCGCATTGAGCGAGCGACGGGGACTACCCGAATTGAGGGCGCAAGTTTGGACGAAGCGGCTGTAAGGCAGCTCGCAAACGACCGCCGTGCTGGAAAACCTACCGAAGACGAGCTGGCCAACTTGAACGCTCTTCGCGCCTATGAGTTTATTGACTTCTTGAGCGACCAGCAGGACATACCTATAGATGAGCTCGTAATCAGACAGCTCAATAGGTATTTCATGGACGGCGCTCTGCCTATCCTCACGCCGGGGGCATATCGCAAAGGTAAAACTACGGTGGGAAATTTCGATCCACCGGACCAGGGGGATGTTCCCGACCTGATGCGCTCTCTTGCCCTGTGGCTGCGAAACGAAGATGATGACATGCATCCGGTCCTAAAGGCCGGAATTGCCCATCTGCACCTCGTCGCAATTCACCCTTTTTGGGATGGCAACGGCAGGACGGCGCGGGGGCTGTCGACTTTGGTCTTGCAAAGAACCGGGTTCGGCTTTAAGAAACTCCTCTCCCTAGAATTTCACCTGTCCGCGATTCGCGATAGGTATTTTGCGGCTATTGAGCGCGCGCTGGATACCCGTTTCTCCGAAAGTTATGATGCAACCAGCTGGTTAGAATTTTTCGTCGTAGCCATGAAACTTCATATTGATGCGCTCGTTGGTCGCCTGACGGACTGGCATCGAATGATGCAAGACCTCCATGTGTCGGGATCAGACGCAGGTCTCACTCCTCGCCAAGTTGACGGACATATGTACGCGCTGCATCTTGGACAAATAACGCGCTCCGATTACATAGAAGTCACGGGGGTTTCTCCTTTGACGGCCTCTCGGGACCTTGCGAAGCTCGTTGAACTGGGCCTCCTCGAAGCCGAAGGAAAGACCCGCTCCAGGGTGTACAGGCCGACTGTGACAAGACAACGCGCCGTCGAAGGCGAATCCACGGAAAAGCAGCTGGCTTTGCCAGAGTAGAAATAGGGGCGGCTCGTGAGCCGCCCCGTCATTTCATAACTCCGCTGTATTCAGAGGCCCTGAAAACTAGATCGCGCCCTCGCTGCGAGTGGCGTGCATGGCCTTCTCGTACTTCTCCAGCGCTAGGTCGATGTCCGCTTCGGTGTGGGTGGCCGAGAGGATGAAGCTCGTTGGACTGCCCCATATTCCCTCGTTGACCGTTGCCCGACCGAGCAGGGCCGTGGTCTCGTTGCCCATCGTCATCATCGCCTGCGCGCCCGCCTCACAGTAAACGTGGTCGCACTCGTGGTCGAGGCCCAAGCGCATGTGTACGATGGAGGACACCCCGTAGGCGCACCCCGGCACCTCCATCTTCGTCAGAATGTCGTTGAGTCCTGTTTTGAGCTGTTGGGCCCGGGCATCGGCAGTCTCGCCGATGGGCTCGTTCTTGACGAGTGTCAATGCGGCTATTCCTGCGGCTGCCGAAAGCGGGTTGGCGTTGAACGTTCCGGGATGAGCTATCTTTCCCGGCGCGATGGTGTCGACGATGTCCGCGCGCCCGGCAACGCACCCGCCTGGAAGTCCGCCCGCAAGTATCTTTGCCATGCCGGTCAGGTCGGGAACGATGTCGTACAGGCCCTGGCATCCGCCTCTGGAAAAGCGAAAGCCGCTTACGACCTCATCGAAAATCAGTATCGTGTTTCGCGACGCCGTCAGGTCTCTCAGCTGCTCGATGAACTTGGGGTTGACGACCTGGTTGCCCTGGAATGCGACGGCCGCGATATCGTCGTCGTTGTCCAGCGTGCGCTCTACCTCGGCGATGTCGTAGGGGAGGACAATCATCGTGTCCCGGACGCCGTCGGGTATGCCGTTGTTCGGGTTGTCGTTCGCCGCACCGACGAAGGGGCCGTCGGCCCAGCCGTGGAAAGCCTGGTCGAACTTGATTATTTTGGTCTTCCCGCTGTAGGTCCGGGCCATGCGGAAAGTCATCATCATGGCCTCGGTGCCGGAACCAACGTATCGCAGCTTGTCGGCCGAGGGGACCAGGTCCTTGACCAGTTTGGCCCATCCCACCTCGAGCTCCGTGGATGCGCTCAGGTGAGTGCCTTTTGCTACCTGATCCTGGACGGCCTGGACTATGGCGGGATTAGCCTGTCCCAATATCATGGAGCCGTGTCCCGTACGGAAATCGATGTATTCGTTGCCGTCTATGTCCCACTTGCGGGGTCCTTTGCCGTGGTCCATGTAGACGCGAAACGGTGCGGACTTTCGTCCGTCGTGGGTTACGCCGTCGGGGAATAGCTCCTCGGCCTCTTGAGAAATGAGCGATGACTTCGGATGTAGCTCTAGGTAGCGCTCGTCGATGCTCGGCATGCTTTCGCCCCTCCTTGATGACAATCCGTCCCTTCGGTATCGTCTCTGCGGCGCGATTATATCACCGACGCGCGGACATAGCGATGCGGCGCGTGCTCTGCGAATTCGGCATGCCAAGGGTGTGAAGTGCCCGTGAGCCCCTTCTTGGCCTGCGCCCCTTGACGAAGGGCGGGCGAAGCCGTCGCCATCAGATTGCCATGCTGTTCCGACCGGCGTATACTCGGCGCGTACGACCACCGCTAAGCAAAGGAGGCGCAATGGCTACTCAGAGTGTTTATCCGGTCTCAGTTGAAGGCGAGCTTTCAGAAGAGCTGAGCCGCTGGTTATGGCTCGTCAAATGGATTCTCATAATTCCACACATCGTGGTCCTCCTCTTCTTGTGGATTGCCTTCATTGCTATAACCGTTGTGGCGTTTTTCGCCATTGTTTTCACGGGCAGGTATCCCAGAGGCATGTTCGGATTCAACGTGGGCGTGTTGCGCTGGACCTGGCGGGTCGGCTTCTACTCTTATAGCGCGCTGGGCACCGACCGGTATCCGCCGTTCAGCCTGGAGAGCAGAGACTATCCGGCCAATTTGGAGGTCGATTATCCAGAGAGATTGTCAAGGGGTCTGGTCTTCGTTAAGTGGTGGCTCCTGGCCATTCCGCACTACATCGTCATGACCTTCTTGAGCGGGGGAGCTGGTCCTCGCACCGGAGGAGGGCTGACCAGCGTCCTCGTGTTATTTGCCGCGGTCGTTCTGCTGTTCAAAGGACGCTACCCTCAAGATATCTACGATCTCGTTATCGGCTTCAACCGCTGGAGCTTTCGTGTAGTGGCCTACGCCGCTTTAATGCGTGACGAGTATCCGCCATTTAGACTGAGTCCGTGAGGTCTACGCCTACCTTTATGGAGCCCAAGCCTCCGTTCGATTTCGCTCTGACGGCCGGACATCTTACGTATTTTCGGGGCCGCTATGGAAGCGATTCCTTCGAAAACGAAGAGCTGCGCCATGTCTCCGACGTCGGCGGCAAGATCGCTTTGACGACTGTCCGCTCCATTGGGTCAGTTGACGCTCCAAGACTGGAGATGGACGTCGCCGGT
>JADFKI010000117.1 GCA_022565015.1 Chloroflexota bacterium | reverse complement strand
AGACGGTTCTGGCGATAGACCCGGGCCACGCCAAGTGCGGCCTGGCGGTTGCAAGGCGCACCGCCGACGGCGACGTCGAGCTGCTCTGGCGCAAGGTCTCGCCGACCGACGACCTGGGAGCGGCCATCAAGGAGGCGACCGAGGCCTGCCCTTACTCCCTCGTCATCGTGGGCTCAGGAACGCGATCCAAGGAGATCGTCGAGCAGCTCAGGGAGTGGATGCCCAGCATCGGAATACTGGTCGTGGGCGAGCGGGACACGTCGATCCAGGCTAGGGAGAGGTATTGGGAGCACAATCCGAGGCGCGGCTGGCGCCGCCTGCTTCCGGCGACCATGCAGGTGCCGCCGAACCCGGTGGACGACTACGTCGCCTTGATCCTTGCTGAGAGGGTTCTGTCCGGCTAGCCCTTGGTGAACTCGGAGATCAGCATTTCGAGCATCCTGTCCTCCATTTCGGGCGAGTGGCCCAGCCAGCCCCTGACCAGCTGGCCGGACTCGTCCGCCACGAGAAAGTAGGGCGTGACCGGGATGCCGTACGCGAGCTCGATCGAGCCGAGCCTGTCCCAGTAGACCGGACGGTCCTTGTCCTTGCCGTCCACGCTCGGCTCGTCGCGGCCTAGCGAAACTTCGACCAGGGCGCAGTCGAACGCCTTCAGTCTCCTTCTCAGGGTTCTGAGGAAAGGCTCGATCCGGCCGCTGATCTCGCACTCCGGCGCCGTGAACACCAGCGCGACCCTGACTCCGCTGGCCATCTGGGCGACGTCGTCGTGATCGCCGGTCCGGGCGTTGAGCCAGTTGCCGAAAGCTGCCGGGTCCAGACCGACCACTCTCGTGCGGGTCGTCGGCCCAGGAATTTCGGTCGGCACGTAGCCGAGAGGAAGGTCCGGGCCGTAGTGCGACACCCGGGTCGGGGCGGTGCTCTCGTACCGCGTGAAGTTGAACGTGACGTCGCGGAGGCCGTTCGGGGTCGAGAACTGCCTGCGCCAGCGTCGAATGCGCCCCTCCTGGTCGATCAGGTAGATGGGCGCCGAGTGAATCACGAGATAGCTGTCTGCAATCGGAGCATTAGCGCTGCCGGCAAGATGGCTGTCGCCGACTTCAACCTCTCCCACGCCCCTCTCCGATCGACTGTCGGGGATCGCCGGGTCCAGATAGTAGGCCTCCCAGACGGGCCTCAGCTCGTCTTCCGTGCCTACAAGATACGACCAGCTGTCCGTCATGCGCCATCGCTCGGAGAACTGATAGGCCGCCTCGGTGGAGTCGCGTTCAGGGTCTACGCTCACGGCAACGATGGCGACATCGTCGGCGCTGTCTCCAAGCATCTCGCGCGCCCTGCGAAGCTGGCTCGTCGTGATTGGGCAAACGTCGGGACAGTTGGTGTAGAGGAAAGTGAGAAGTACGACCTTGCCTCGATGGTCGTTCAGCCCCGCCTCTTCTCCGAACTGGTCGTGGAGCATAAAGGCGTACGCAGGGGATTCAGCGGTCAATCTAGTGCCCTTGAAGGGCAGGGGAGCCGTGGAACAGGCGGCGGACAAAAGAGCAAGCAGCGCTATGATGAAAATGGACCGTGCCCACGCGCGCTTCGGCGGTGCGGTCGCCATATTTCGTCCTCCTCCTCACATCCAGGGCCGCATTAACGACTTTCGTGGCACGATGGTCCGCCGGCTTCACTCCGCCACCTGATGAAAGGGAACGCCGGACCTACTTCTCGATGGCTCGCTGGATAAAATAGGCCCCGAGGGGGACGAACACCAGGATACACAGTCCGAGAATGATCACCCCGGTCTCGTGTATTGGAGTTGAGTTTATGACCATGAAGATCACGCCCAGGCCGCCCGCGAAAATCGCGATTGTTAACACGGCGAGGATCGGGAAGATCATGGCAAACAACATGCGTTGACTCATGGGTAATTGTCCTCCAGGGGTGGCTTCTGGAAATCGTGAAATCCGTCGAGATAGTCGCGCTCCGCTCTTTCAGCCTTTGCCTGGCCTTCCTCCTGGCGGTACCATCGGAAGAATGCCATCACGAACAGGCCTAAGAAGAGCGTTCCGCCGCCGATCTTCATTATGATGGCGCCAATCTGCTGGTCCAGCAAGGGGCCAATTCCGAATATTCGCGGCGCGGTGGCATAGAAATCGTATAGCGGATGGCTGGCGAACGTAATGATGGCGAAGACGATGATCTGGGCCAGCGACAATATGAACAGGTACCCCATCTGAATTGGGTACGATAATCGCGGCAACTCGGGCATGTTGCTGGTCAGAGGCCACCACATGAGCGTGGCCGTCGTGATCATGATCAGGTGCTCGGCGATGTGCAGCCCCCGAATGGTGACCGACGCATCGTAGAGCGCAGGCACATGCCAGAGTGAAAATACGATGTTGAAGGTCGCTACGGCAAAGATGGGGTGAGTGAGCATCCGGGCCAGCCGGAAGGACCAGTTCGGGCGCAACAGCGGCCGGATCAGCCAGTCGGGCGTGCCAAGGATTAGAAGAGGTGGAGCAACCAAAGTAATCAGCACGTGCTGCACCATGTGTACGCTGAACAGGTAACCGTCGCTGAGGAAGTGGATCGGCGAAATCAGCGCAACGAATATTACCATAACGCCGGCGGTGAAGGTTGCTACCTGCCGGGGCTCGACGCTGTCGGCCAGGTTGTACCTCTCTCGAAGTGGCCCCACGCCAAAGAGATACGCGCCCTGAAGCAAGGCAAGACCGATGAGGACATCGGGGTGTGCATGCCAGTGCGTCCACAGCGACCCCGCCAGTTCATTCACAGCTCGATAACCTTTCGATCGTCCGCGGTTACTAGTTGAAGAAGCTAAAAAGCGCCAGCAGGGCGAGGACTACTGTGGCGGCCAAAATTAGCCCGGCCACGAACAGCGTTGAAAAGATGATCGAATCGAATTTCAGGTGCATGTAGTACATCGCCACCAGGATGAACTTGGCGGTGGAGAGGAGCGCAAGGATCGGGATGATACCGTAACCTAGGAATTCCAGATAGAAGATACCGACTTCGATGGCGGTTATGGTCGTTAGGATCATCGCCACCTTGAAGTAGGTACCCGGAGTGGGATGCCCCGTGTGCACCGCTTCCAGGCCCTCTGTTGCGATCTGCGTTTCTTGGCTCATTGCTTTTCCTGTCGATTATGATTTTGGCGAACGCCGAGGCTTCTGAAGCTGCCCGCTTCCCTCAAAAGCCCCCGAACACTCCGAATAGGTAGACGACGGTGAATATGACGATCCACACGACGTCTACAAAGTGCCAGTAGAGCGCCGCAATGTCCACATCGAGGTTTCTTTCAGGTGTCACGGCGCCTTCCTTGAACGAGTAAAAGAGCAGTGAAAGCAGCCATATGACACCTATCGTCACGTGAGCGCCGTGGAAACCCGTCAGGGTGAAGAACGTCGTGCCGAATAGGTTCGTCCGAGGTGTCAGGCCTTCTACGACGAAGTCCCTGAACTCGAAGGTCTGAAAGGCCAGGAACGTCATCCCAAGGATTGCGGTAGAAGCCAGCCAGACGCGGAAGACCTTGATGTTGCCGCGCGTTAATGCTGAATAGGCAAGCACCATGCTCATGCTGCTCATCAGAAGCACGAAAGTGCTTACCGATGTAACCGGTATGCTGAAGACGTCCTCGGGGAACGGCCCAACGAGGCTCTTGTTCTTATACACCAAATAGGTGGCGATAAAGGAGCCGAAGAACATGCAGTCCGACCCCAGAAATGCCCACATGAGCATCTTTCTGTGGTTAAGGCCTGTGGTGGTGGCCTCATGTTCTCCGTGATGCGCCGCGGTTGCTTGTGCCACGAATAAATGCCTCCGTTAGTAGGACGAGCCTTGATCGCCTTCTTCGGGGTCGTTCACCGGCTCGAATGCCCAGGCGTACACTGCCACCATCGCTATCAGGGTGCCCATGGCGGCAAGTACGAAGTTGTATATTACGCCGTTGTAGACGACGCCATAGGCGGCGATCAAAAGCCCCAGGGCGGCCACCAGCGGCCAATAAGATGGCTGGGGCATGTGTATGGAATGTCCCTCTTCGCCAGAGCCCCCGCTGACCGGAACGCCGTGAGTCACCTGCTTGCGCTTCGTGGCCCACCAGTCGTCGCGGTCGTAAACGGTGGGAATCTCCACAAAGTTATATTCCGGAGGCGGGGAGGGTATGGACCACTCCAGCGTCCTTGCGTCCCAAGGGTCGCTGTCGGCTATCTCGCCCTTACGCCAGTTACGGGCGATGTTGTAAACGAATATCAGAAACGAAACGGCCAGTACGAAGGCTCCCAACGTGGATATACCGTTCCAGAAGGTCCAACCCATGCCGCTGTCATACGTGTAGATACGTCTCGGCATGCCGTCCATCCCAAGGAAATGCATCGGGAAGAATGTGATGTTGAAGCCCACGAACATGAGCCAGAAGTTGATCTTGCCCTGCAGCTCGTTATACATGCGGCCGGTTATTTTGGGGAACCAGTAGTAGACGCCGCCCAACAGGGCAAATATGGAGCCGCCGAAGAGAACGTAGTGTATGTGCGCCACGATAAAATACGTGTCCTGCTGCTGAGCGTCCGACGCGGCCGCGGAGTGCATGACGCCGCTAATGCCGCCTATAGTGAACATGGCCACGAAGCCCACGGCGAACAGCATCGGTGTGCTGAAGTCTACCGAACCCTGCCACATCGTGCCCAGCCAGTTGAACACCTTGATGCCGGTCGGCACCGCGATCGCCATCGTCGTGATCGTAAAGACGGAGACAGGGATAGGCCCGAGACCCACCGTGAACATATGATGGCTCCAGACCATCCAGCCCATGAAGGCGATGACGATACCCGCGAGGACCATTGTGGGATAGCCGAACAGGGGCTTCTTGGAGAACGTTGGAATGATCTCGGACGTTATTCCCATGGCCGGCAGTATGAGGATATAGACCTCGGGATGTCCAAACACCCAGAACAGGTGCTGCCAGAGCACCGGCATCGCGCCGTTGGCGACGTTAAAGAAGTTCATGCCGAAGGTCCGGTCGAAGAGCAGCTCGATCAAGGCGACGGTAATGACCGGAAAGGCCAACACCAGGAGAATAGACGTGATCAGCGTCATCCACGTAAACAGGGGCATTCGCATCAGACCCATGCCCGGCGCGCGCATATTGATAATCGTAACCAGGAAGTTGAATGCAGCCGCTAACGAGGCCACTCCCAGTAGCAGCAGGCTAAGAATCCAGAAATCTACGCCGTGGCCGGGATTGTGCTCCAGACTGGTTAGCGGGGCGTATGCGAACCATCCCACGTTGGTGGCCCCTCCCAGGAACCAGCTGGCCTTGAGCATTATCGCGCCGCTCAGAAACGTCCAGTAGCTGAATGCGTTCAGCCTTGGGAAAGCGACGTCTCGCGCTCCTATCTGCAGGGGCACGACGAAATTGAAAAAGGCGGCGCTCATAGGCATGATCGCCAGGAATATCATCGTCGTGCCGTGCATCGTGAAGAGCTGGTTGAATATTTCCGGGCTGACGATATCCTGGTTTGGCGCTGAAAGCTGAATGCGCATGGCGAGCGCTTCCAGTCCTCCGGACAAGAAGAGGATAAATGCGGTTACGCCGTACAGCACTCCAATCTTCTTGTGGTCGACCGTCGTCATCCAGGACCAGACCCCCGTGGGGTACTTAGGCCTGGGTATTGGGAACGCTAGAGTTGCCATCCTTCGCCTCCCGCGCTGCTGCGGCTGCATTATTACTGGGCCGCCGGCGCGTAACTGCCGAAATCGCTATCAGGTCTACTTCAGAGTCATCAGGTAAGCCACGAGGGCGTCGACTTGACCTTCGCTCAGGGCCTTGTCGGGGTTGGTATATGCGGCCGCTCGCCTGGCCATTATGTTAGCCGGCTTAACCGCGTCCGGGTCCATCAGCCAGGTCTTGAGGTTCTGCTGCACCAGGGCGTCGCTCACCACATAGGTGCCGTCGTCGGAGCTTTTGAGAAGTCCTACTACATACCCACGGCTTGACACATGCGCGAGGTTCGGACCGACGCGTCCCCGAAGCCTCTTGCCGTCGTCGCCAAGATTCATGATGCTTTTGGTCGCGTGGCAACCCTGGCAGCCCGCGCTCCTGAACAGCTCTTTACCCTCCACCGCCAGCGGGTCCGCCGACTCCGGTGCGGACGCCGCCTGTCTAGCCAGCCAGGCATCGAAGTCCGCCCTGGACTCTGCGATTACCTTGAACTTCATGTTGGCGTGGGACACGCCGCAGAACTCGGCGCACTGGCCGAAGAACTCGCCCGCTACGTCGGCCTGCATCCACATGCTGTTATCGTTGTTTGGCACCATATCGACTTTGCCCGCCAATTTCGGCACCCAGAAGCTGTGGATTACGTCAACCGAATCCAGCCTGAAGTTCACCGGCTCGCCGACGGGAATGTGCAGTTCATTGGCAAAAACGATCTGCTCCTGCGCGTTATCTGGGTTTTCGTATCTAAATTCAAACCACCACTGGTGGCCGATGACGTCCACCTCCAACCCGCCCTGAATTGCGGGACGAGGAGAGTTCGCGGCGAAAAAGACGCTGTTTATGGTGGGCACGGCCACAATTATCAAGATCAAGGCCGGAACTACCGTCCAGATGATCTCCAGCTTCGTGTTTCCATGGACCTGCACAGGATCGCCCTGGTTGGCGCGCCTGCGATATCGAAACACACTGTAAATTATGACGGATCCCACCAATATGAACACTGCGGTGCCGACCCACAAGATGACGAAAAAGAGGACAGCCATGTCCCTAGCTACCGGCCCCTGGGTATCGAAGGTGGACTGGGGGTTTGAGGTTGTGCAGGCCGATAGCAGCGCCGCAAATACGCCAAAGAGGATGAGACCCAGCAGTCTTTTTGATCTCAGGTTACTTGTTCGCATATTCCTCGACTCTCGTTCCTCTTTATGAATCTGACAAGTGCTTTCGGGCTGCAGCACAGCTACAAAATCTATCAAACGCCGCACCCGCCAGTCAAGGGCGCTTAGGGACAATCAACGGAACAGTCATATCGTCACGAAGCCGTCGATAACGATTGCCAGGAAGAGCAGGGCAAGATAGAGCAGCGAATATAAGTAGAGGGGTTTTGCGCCTTCTATCAGAGGCCGACGCCACAAGCGCCAGGCGTAGAAGATGAAGACTATTCCCAGTATCGTTGACGCGCCCAGGTAGACAAGCCCAACGGCTCCGGTAGTAAAGAACATCATCGTCAGTGCGAGCAACAGGACCGTATACAGAAGGATCGACTTTTTCGTTTCTCTTTCACCGGCCACCACCGGCAGCATCGGGACCTTGGCCCGCGCGTAGTCGTCCTTCAATAGCAGCGCAAGCGCCCAGAAATGCGGCGGAGTCCAGAAAAATATGATGGCGAAGAGATAGATCGCCGGAAGGCCGATGGAGCCCGTGACGGCCACCCATCCCACGACGGGCGGTATTGCGCCGGCAGCGCCGCCGATGACTATGTTCTGGGAAGAGGTCCGCTTCAGACCCTTGGTGTACACGAATATGTAGAATAACGTGGCGCCTGCCGTCAGCACCGCGCTGAGGGGATTGACCAGGGCCGCCAGCAGCACGAAGGCTACGACGTTCAGTCCTACGCCGAATACTATCGCGTGAGTTGGAGGTATCCTTCCGATGACCATGGGGCGTTGACGGGTCCGGACCATATCCCCGTCTATATCGCGGTCAAGCCACTGGTTTAGCGCGTTGGCCCCACCAGACGCCAGCGCCCCGGCAAGCATCACCGTTAGCATGATCGATGCCTGTGGCGTGCCCTTGGCCGCGAGGAACATGCCGCCCAACGCCGTAATGAGCAGCATCAGGACTATGCGGGGCTTGGTGAGCGCGATGTAGTCCCTGAGTAGAGTCTGGGAGGTGGCGGCCTGGGCTATCACTGTCTCAAACCTTCCAGCTGCGAGATGTTTGTCACGCCGAGCTCGGCCTGCCTCGCCTCGAACCCCCTGGGTACGTAGGCTGTGGCGGCCATGTATACGAGGGCCATCCAAACGAGTGTCGCCACGCTGAGATGCGCGGCCTTCATTTCCGGCGAGAAGCCTGCCCACACGGTAAGCGCGCCCACGAAGACCTGCACGAGAAACACGATCGCAAGTATGACGGCGCTCCGGGCTATATCGGGCCGGCTTGCCCTTCCGCGCCAACCGACGTAGGAGGTATAAAGAACAAGCAGCCCTATGATTCCGGCAACATACCTGTGCCCCATATGCACCGCGAACGGAGCGCCTTCAGGAAAGAGGCTGCCTCTGCAAAGAGGCCAGGAGGCGCAGGATGATCCGGCCCCGTAACCGACGATGTATGAGCCTGAAATGATGATGATAAATACGCCTATTAGAGATGCGGTCACCAGTCTATCGAATCCGGGAGACGTGCGCTGGTCACCTTTGCTATCAGCTACCGGCCTTCTTGCTCGCCAGGCGAACACAGCCGTGACTATCATGGCCGCTACCACGATTTCCGCCACGCCCAGATGGACCAGCCTGACCCACCACATGAGCTCCGTCAGGACCGTCGCGCCGCCCAGGCCGGCCGCTACTATGACGAAGACCAGTCCCAGGATGCTGGACCGTACCGCCCACCTGCTCGAGCGGTAATAGAGCAGCGCCGTCACGGCAGTCGCCAGGACGAAAAGGCTGAGGGCGGAAGCTGAGAGGCGATGGGTATACTCGATCAGGGTTGCGAATTCGAAGGGCGGGATGATACGCCCATGACACAGGGGCCAGTCCGGACACCCAAGGCCCGAGCCGGTCACTCGCACGATGCCTCCAAGTGTTATCTGCGCGAACGCGGCCAGCACCGCGGCGACCGCCAAGATACGGAAGGTGAGGTGTATTCGATCTCCAGGTGTTCGGCTCTGGATCACGGAATGAGTTTCGCTTCCCTACTAGACCCGCGTGTCCGCCGCCGAGCGAATGCGGGCCCGCCTCCAACTATGCCTGAGACGGATACCGTCCGATTTTACGTGTATGCGGACCGTCTGGATGCCTACATACAGGTAAGGATGGCCGTCTCGCCATCCTTAGTAATTGAATATGTGCATCTTTTCACGAATGGAAGGTTAACACAAGGCGCTTTCATGGTCAACAGAAACTGCGTAAGATGAATTTCGTCTTGACGCGCTAAAAGACGGGTCGCTACAATATTCAAGCTCTTACTAAAGAACGAAAGCAGTCCTCACGAACGCGCCTGTTCTTGGTTGTGAGACACGACGGACACTTGGCCCGCTAGCTCAATTGGCAGAGCAACTGACTCTTAATCAGTAGGTTCCCGGTTCAAGTCCGGGGCGGGTCACTCTCTTTATTCCACTATACAGGCGGTTATGGGTATTCCCGGGGCTTCTTATCGGCCTCAGAATCTTTTCTGGCTAACCTACAGCTAATCCGCTGCCGCCTCACCCTGCCATGGACGTCTGCTGCTTCTCTTTCCATATTTGGGCGACACATGGGCATAAACCTACATTGTTAGGGATGGCGAGCTGTGGCCGGCGCGAGCCTGGGCGGCCGTGACGTTGACCCCTGAGGCTAGGATTAGGGTGATGTGGCGACGGCGTAGATCGTGCACTCAGCTCTTCCTGCAGCACTTGTTGTACCCTTGTGCCTCTCGATGTTCCCTTGGGCCTGCGATTGGCTTCTCCATATCGGACAGCCTAGATAGACAACAGACGCTCAGGAGACGCTGATATAGACGGCTGCATGTTTAATTGGGAATCAAATTTAACCCCTTGCCTGACTCTAGCTTAACGGCAATTGGTAAATATCAGATCGTCCAGCTTGGAGTCGTTTTCAGGTTTGAGTCTCTTGACGACATGAGCCAAACTGAGGAGCCTAATGCCTGAAGCTGAGTCCACCGGGAAAAAAACCAGAACTAGCCGGACCCCCGAATCTCAGGAGCACTCCCGTTCCAATCAATCTGTTGCGTCCGGAGTTTACGCCGGCCCGGAAGGGATGCAGGTTCTACCAGATGGCCTTCTCGGCAGAGACTCCAGCCAGAGCACGTTTGAGCGACACGCGGCCCTAATCGGAGACCGCCGTCTTTCTCTTCCGGTTAACGCCGGCGTGCGAACCCAGATAGTTCGGCGGCTCCAGCACGACTACGGCAACCAGTACGTGCAGCGTCTCGTGAAGCACGCGATTCGGCCTCGGGTGAAAGCAGCGAGGCGGGACAACCAGACTAGCGTTGCCTCTATAAATGGGCTTGTATTTAGACAATTCGGCGCGGGGACGCTTCCGATAATTCCCAACGAGCTTAAGTCCAGTGTAGATGTCCGGTCTCTGTCCAATGAGGAGCTTCACGATAGGCACGA
>JADFKI010000354.1 GCA_022565015.1 Chloroflexota bacterium | reverse complement strand
CTGTTACGGATGTCAGCAAATTCCCGTCCTCATTCGGCGAGGCCCCTCAGTTAGCGGCTCTCGTCAGTTCGGGTAAGCTACCGAAGGTGGAGGACCGCATACCTAATCGAGAAGACCTGATGGTGATCGAGGCCGTCGAAGGCATCGGCCAATACGGCGGCATCTGGAGGCGAGGCTTTACAGGCCCGGCAGACAAGTGGAACGGCTATCGGTGCTGCTCAGGCCCCGACCACGTGCTCTTCTGGGACTTCACGGGCTCCGAACCTCGGCCTAATGTTGCCAAAAGCTGGGAATTCAACTCGGACGGCAGGGAGATAACCCTGACGTTGCGCGAGGGCATGCGATGGTCGGACGGAGCGCCGTTTAACGCTGATGACTTCATGTTCTGGTTTGAGACCCTGTACCAGAATGACGAGCTCATCCCCAATCAGTCGCCTTGGTTTGCCATTAATGGCAAGCAGGGCGTCATGACGAAGATCGACGAATATACGATCAAAATCACGTTCGAGGACCCCTACTTCTTCTTTGCAGACGTGCTGGCCGGCGCAACGGCATTGGGCGGGCACGCCTACCAGGGCTTGAACGGAATGGGCCTGTTCGCGCCGAAACACTACCTCTCTCAGTTCACCCCGGAATTCGCCGGCCAGGAAACCGTCGACGCACAGGCCAAGGCCGAGGGCTACGACAACTGGGTGAACCTGTACAAGTTCAAGGCCGACTGGGCGCTCAATTCGGAGCTTCCGGTAGTCACGCCGTGGCAGACCGTAACGCCGATCAACACGTCGACCTGGAAGCTTGAGCGCAACCCGTACTACTGGGCGGTTGATACGGCTGGAAATCAGCTCCCATACATTGACACAGTCATCCTGTCGCTGGCTGAAGACCTGGAGGTAATCAACCTGCGGGCCATAGCCGGGGAGTACGACTGGCAAGCCAGGCATCTGAACATGGCAAAGGTGCCGGTGTTTATCGAGAACCAGGAGAAGGGCGACTATACGCTCTACTTCGACAAGCAAGAGGTCGGAAGCGACGTTGCACTGAAGTTCAATATGGACTACACCATCGACCCGGAGATAGGAAAGTGGCTGGCCAATACGGACTTCCGTCGCGCGGTGTCTCTGGGCATAGACCGGGACCAGCTCAATGAGGTGTTCTGGCTTGGTCTGGGCGTGCCCGGCTCCCATGCGCCTGCCATTACCAACCTGTACAGCCCAGGTCCGGACTCTGAGTGGCGAGACAAATGGTCGACGTTCCAGCCCGATGTAGCCAACAAGATGCTAGACGATCTGGGTCTGGACAAGAGAGACAGCGATGGCTTTAGATTACGCTCCGATAATGGCGAAAGACTGGTCATGGAGATTAGCGGCCGCACGGCGCAGTTCATGGAATTCGTGCAGATCGCGGAGATGGTCGCCGAGCAGTGGACCAATAACCTTGGCCTGAAGACCAACGCAATAGGCGTGGAGCGAAGCCTTGAAGGTGAGCGCGAAATCTCGGGCGAAATTCAGATATCGTCCGCCTGGGGTGATGGTAGTGACCACCTCTTCACCTTCCCCGGGCACGTATTCACCTCCAATGCGTTTGGATTCCAATTGCAGCTGTGGCGCATAACTAACGGCGAAAAGGGCACTGAGCCCCAGGCTGCATTTAAAGAGGTCATCGCCAAATACACGAAGGCCTTTGGCGTGCCGGTTGATGAGCGGATCGAGCTGGGTAAGGAAATCTGGCGGATCGTGATTGACGAGGCATGGATAGTAGGCCTTGTCGGCCAGTCCCCTGCCTCTCTTGGCGTGCGAGTCGTCAAGAACGACCTGGGGAACGTGCCCGAGAGGCAGTTCAACAACCCGGACACAAAGACGCCGAGCATATCTCGACCCGTTACCCTGTACTGGAAGAGCGCGGAAAATCGTTCGCCGCAGCCCCTTAGCTACGAATAAACAGCGGTAATACGGAATATAGTGGTGGGCTATCCAAAGGAGGTTCGCGTGCCATTGAGGGACGTGGACCTCCATGGGGTAGCCCAGTCCATTACACCGTCGACACTAGTTTGACTTTGGACGGGCATACGGAGGGTTCAATCGAAAATATTCACATCTCTGAGAGGTCAGAGGGTTTGAAGTGGTAAGCTTTATAATTCGCCGGTTGTTGCTTTCCTTGCTGACCGTATGGGCGGTAACGATAATATCCTTTGGAATCATTCAACTGCCCCCCGGCGACTACGTTTCGTCCTATGTGGCCCGCCTCATGTCTCAGGGCGAGGAGATAACTCAGATCGAAGCGGAGAACCTGCGGGTGCAATACGGCCTGGATAGGCCATTCCCCGTGCAATACTACAAGTGGATGAGCCAGGCCGTCACGGGAAACTTCGGCCTTTCCATGGAGTATCAGCGGCCCGTCAAGGAGGTCATCGGAGACCGCCTTGCGTTGACCGCGGCCCTGGCATTCGCTGCCATCGTTTTTACTTGGATTCTTTCCATCCCGATAGGCGTATATTCGGCGGTTAAGCAGTATTCGCCGGGCGATTACGTATTTACGTTTATAGGCTTTCTAGGCCTGGCGGTCCCTAACTTTCTGCTGGCGCTCGTGCTGCTTTACTTCGGCTTCGTGTATTTCAACGCCAACATCGGCGGACTATTTTCGCCCGAGATGGTGGACCAGCCGTAC
>JADFKI010000353.1 GCA_022565015.1 Chloroflexota bacterium | reverse complement strand
TCCTTTGCGGGTGGCGTTCCACCATTGTTAATGTTTGTCCGCACCTGAACCACGATAGATTGTGATACTAGCACAGAATCCCACTATGTCAAGTTAAAATGCTATGCTCCTCCTGAAGCGGCCCTGCGTACGCCACCCATGTCTGACCCCACCAGGGGCACCGTGCCGATCACATTACCTTCTTCAAGCCTTCTTAACTCATCGGACGAACGGCCCAAAAGGTCTCGTAATATAGGCGAATTGTGCTGCCCCAGCGTCGGTGCGGGCTCGTGTCGCTTGCCCTCCTGGGAGGCAAGACTCCAGATAGGGCCGCTCATGGGATAGGTCCCGACTTCAGAATGGGTCACGACCTGGAAGTAGTCGCGTGCCTGTAGATGAGGGTCGTCGTAGGTGTCGCCGCCGCTATCCAACACGGGGCCCGCGGGTATCTTCTTTTCCTGAAGCAGGTCAGTGACCTCGTATCGGTCTCGTGACGATGTCCACTCCGAGACAAGCACATCCAGCTCGTCCTGGTTAGCAAGCCTGGCTTGAATGCTGGAAAACCTCTCGTCGTCGGCAAGCTCAGGGCTGCCTATCACCTCGCAGAAGCTCTTCCACTCGTGTTCATTGCGGACCGCGATGGTCACCCACCTGTCTTCCCCCGCGCATGGGTAGCAGCCGTGGGGCGCCATATTTCGATGTCGATTGCCTCTGCGTTCTTTGGCAGCGCCCTGCATGCCGTGTTCCAGGAATATCTCGCCAAGGTGGGGCATGAAGGCCTCGGCCTGGGAGAGGTCTATGAACTGCCCCCGACCCGTGCGCGCTCGATGAAACAGCGCCGTGCAGACGGCGAAGACTGCCGTGACGCCACCGACGGCGTCCGGGTGATGCACCAGGGAATTGGTGGCCAGATCGAGGTCGGGATAGCCCCGCAGGGCGGTGTGGCCCGTCAACGCGTCGATGGCCATGCCCATGCTCTTATGACTCTTGTAAGGACCGGTGTTGCCGTAGCCCGGCGTGAACAAGACGATGATGTCCGGCTTCACGTCGCGAAGCGTCTCATACCCCAGGCCAAGGCGGTCCATTACTCCGTATGCATAGTTGGTGAAAACGACATCGCTGACGCTGGCCAGGTCGAGGAAGGCCTCGACGCCCTGTTGGCTGGTCAGATCAAGGGTCAGGCCCAGTTTATTGCGATTCAGAGCGTTGAAGTTGGCGGACCGGTTCCAGGGTCGTTCACCGGGCCCGTCGCCGGGATAGCCGCCCGCATCAGGTGTCGGATTCAGGGAGCCGCGGGCGATGCGCTGAATCGATTCGACCTTGACGACCTCGGCGCCCATGTCGCCCAGAAGCGAGCCACAGAATGGACCCGCCCAGATCTCCGCGAGCTCCAGGGCCCGGACGCCCTCCAAAGGCAGTCTTCTTGATTTGCCCGATGCTTCAGCCAGTCTCAAAATTGCCACAGCCCCCTAAATAATCCCTTCTTGACCAAGACGGCGCAGCTCATCCTCGCTCAAGCCCAAAAGCCCGCCAAAGATCTCCGAGTTGTGCTGCCCCAGGCGCGGCGCGGAACGCTGCTCCTCCCTGGAGACATCCGATAACCCGAAGGGCATGCCCGTGTAGGCCAGTTTTCCCGCATCGGGGTGAAGGACATCCACGAAGAAGCTCCTGGCCTTGAACTGCTCGTTCTCCAGGACCTCGCCGATATCCAGGACCGGCGCGCATGGCAGACCTTCCCTTTGCCCCGCCTCGAAGACCTCGTATTTCGTGTGAGCGTCAAACCACTGCTGAAATATGGCCTCCAGCTCCAGTCGGCGCTCGGTCCGGTCGACGGTGGTGGCAAACCGCTCGTCGTCGACCAGGCCCGGCTGCTCGATCATGCGCGCGAGATTGGGCCACATGCGCGGTCCAAGTGGAAGAAAGCTCACGTGACCGTCCTTGCACCAGAATGTGCCGACCGCGTACGGCTCGCGACCTCCGGCAGCGGTCACACGCGGTTGCCTGCGGCCGTCGGACTCGCCTGAGTACACGTATGGCGTGCGACGTCCGATCTGATGGGGATGACCCGCCAGGCACTCCTGAATCGATATGTCTATCCAGTCGCCCACGCCGGTCATGGCTGCGGCGAACAGCGCGGTCATCGTAGCGGCGGCGGCTGCGGTGCCCGCGAAATACTGCCCCATCTCGCCACCATATTTCAGAGGCTCGCGGTCGGGCAGGCCCTCGCGATGCATGGCGCCGCCCATGGCGAAGATCGTCAACTCTGTGAACTCGTAGTCCTTGTGAGGGCCGGTCTGTCCGAAGGGTGTGACAGACGTCATGACCACGCTCGGCTTCATTTTCTTAAGTGTTTCGTACGCCAGCCCCAGCCTTGTCATTTTCCCAGCCGAGAAACTCTCGATGAGCACGTCGCTCTCTTGGACCAGCCTTTTGAATATCCCAGCGCCCGCGCCGGTGTCGAGATCGAGGGTCACGCCCTTCTTGTTGGTGTTCAGGTGCAGGTAGAGGGCGCTCTTTTCAGGGTGCGGCTCGTCGTCTGGGAACGGGCCAACGCTGCGACTTGGGTCTCCGTTTAGAGGCGGCTCCAGCTTGATGACCTGGGCGCCGTAGTCGGCCAGCATCTTGGCGCAGAAGGGTCCGGCGATGCGGCTTGATATATCGAGGACTCTAAGGCCCTTCAACGCCATATAGGG
>JADFKI010000116.1 GCA_022565015.1 Chloroflexota bacterium | reverse complement strand
AACCATGTTTTCGCCGCGGCTACCGGGTCGTTGGTTGAGATTTGATTGGCTCTATCCGTCATCCTGTTTCTCCCTCCAAGTAGTGGCAGGTATCATGATATCGACAGGGCCGCCGGTAATCACGACGGTACGTGCTCGCCCTCCAAGGACCTTGCGACGGCGACGGTCGCTCCATCCAGCGTGCCTTCGGTCAGCTCATAGCGCGAGGCAAACTCATCCAGCACCGCCTGTTTTACAGCTTCGAAGTCGCCCACGCCCAGCTCGTCCTCAACGCTGCCCGTCGCATCCGGGTCCCAGTCCAGCTCCAACGCTTCATAGACGGGCGTAAGGACGTCTCGTATTCGCCGGCTGCCGGACACCACGAGTACTCCGCCGACGTGCGCCGCCCTCGAAATCGTCCGCTGTCCGACACCCATGATCTTCCTGGCGCCCCCGGCATTCACGCTGTGACGGCCGGGGCAGTACTCCCCCGGGACCTCGCCGATGCGGGCATCGACGCCCAGTTTCCTTAACGCGCCGGCCATTATCTCGGCGATCTCGTCGAAGCGCTCCCAAACGCGTGCACGCGGGTCTGGGTCGGGAATCGTCCAGGCGAAGGCGATGGTCCCCTCGTGGAACACAGCGGCGCGGCCGCCCGCCAGGCGATTGATCGCATGATAGCCTTCGTCCCGCGTCGCCTGCACGGCGGCCCTGTATCCCTGCGCCCGAACGTCCTGAGGTCCGAACGCGACGATGGGTCCGGGCCGATATAGCCTCAGTGTCTCGGGCTCGAAACCCGACGACACCCTCTGAAGCAGCGCCCTGGACACCGCCGTGTCGAGCGCGGGGCTTTCGGGAAACGCCTCCCTTATCAGCCGAATTTTTCTCATTCTATCGGCGTGGATTCAGCCGGGTCAATCGACATGATTGGGACTCAATCAAAATACGACCATCACCTCCGTAGAGTTGCTCAAGCGTAGCATAGACGCCCGCCGGGGCGAAATCATGTCCAACTTGACAGGCCCGACCCGTTAAACTATCCTCGCTGCCGTATTGGCCCACTAAACTGGTATTCGGCCATTCCCATAGGCGCTCCAGGCGCGATTAAGCCTGCATTACCGGAGGAATATCATGGCAAACGTAGTCAAGGGTGTCGTTGCGGGCTCAAAAGGGGCCGCCGTTTCGCTGGAGACCGTAAACGTCCCGGACCCAGGACCGGATGAGGCGCTGATCAGGGTCCAGGCGTGCGGCGTCTGCCACACGGACCTCCATTACCGCGAGGGCGCGATCAACGATGAGTTTCCGTTCCTGCTGGGTCATGAGGCGGCGGGCGTCGTGGAGAAGGTCGGGGGCAACGTCTCCAATGTTGCGTCCGGCGACTACGTCATCATAGCCTGGCGGGCGCCCTGCGGCACATGCCGTTCGTGCCTGCGAGGAAGGCCCTGGTACTGCTTCGCCAGCCGAAACGCCAAGCAGTCCATGACCCTGTCCGACGGCACCAAGCTCTCCCCGGCGCTTGGCATAGGGGCCTTCGCGGAGCTGACCCTGGTCGATGCCGCCCAGGCCGTCAAGATCAATCCCGCCGCCAGGCCGGAGGCGGCGGGCCTGGTCGGTTGCGGCATAATGGCGGGGCTTGGCGCGGCCATCAACACCGGAGGCGTGAGCAGGGGCGATTCCGTGGCCGTAATCGGATGCGGCGGCGTTGGAAATGCCGCCATCGCGGGCTCCCGGCTGGCCGGGGCTCACACGATTATCGCGGTGGATATCGACGACAAGAAGCTCGAATGGGCCAAGGGCTTCGGCGCAACCCATACGATAAACTCCACCCAGACCGACCCCGTCAAGGCGATACAGGACCTCACCGGCGGCAACGGCGCCAACGTCGTGATAGACGCCATCGGTCTGCCGGAGACATACAGGCAGGCCTTTTACGCACGAGACCTTGCCGGCACGGTCGTGCTCGTCGGCGTGCCCGGCCCCGACATGAAGATAGAGCTGCCGCTGTTGGACGTGTTTGGACGAGGCGGCTCGCTCAAGTCGTCATGGTACGGCGACTGCCTACCCACCAGGGATTTTCCCGTGTACATAGACCTCTACCTGCAGGGTAAGCTGGACCTGGACGGATTCGTCTCCGAGACGATAGGGCTGGACGACGTCGAGGAGGCCTTCGCCAAGATGGAGCGCGGCGAGGTCCTGAGGTCGGTTGTAGTCTTTTAGCTTGGTTTCTGAGCGTATCTATAAATTTCCAGATCCTTAATCCTTAGGGGGTCGCCGATCATGGATAAGTTCGAGGGGAAGGTAGCGGTCATAACCGGCGCGGCCAGTGGCATAGGACGAGCTATCGCCGACCGCTGCGCCAAGGAGGGCGTCAAAATTGTCCTCGCCGACATCGAGCAGGAGGCGTTGGCCCGGGCCGCAATCGAGTTGGAAGATACAGGGGCAACGGTATTGGCGGTCCAGACTGATGTGTCTGATCATAACGAAGTCGAGGCGCTGCTTCAGAAAACTCTCGACGAGTTTGGCGCGGTGCATCTGCTCTTTAATAACGCTGGTGTTGTCGTCGGTGGAGCAATATGGGAACAATCCCTTACGGATTGGCAGTGGATACTCGGTGTTAACCTCTGGGGCGTCATTCATGGAGTCAGGACTTTCGTGCCAATCATGCTGAAGCAGGACACAGAATGCCATATCGTTAATACTGCATCCGGTGCGAGTTTCAGATCCGCGCCAGGCGTAGGTAGCTACAAGGTTACCAAGCACGGTGTGGTTTCGCTGTCCGAAACCCTTTATCACGAGCTCAACGAAATAAACTCGAAGATCAAGGTTTCGGTTCTCTGTCCCGGCGCCACCGATACAGACATCATGACTGGCGACCGAAACAGATCTGAAGAGCTTCAAGGCCCGAAGACGCAGGATTCGCTGGGTCCCTGGCACCAGCAGCAGTGGGAGCGACTGGGTTCGGTCCTGGAGTCGGGCATGGCGGCAGGAGAGGTGGCCGACAAGGTTTTCACGGCGATAGTAGATGAAACATTTTACATTGTCACTCACCCGTCTATTTTAGACACGGCTAGACTCAGAATGAGCGAAATTCTCGAGCAGCGAAATCCGGAACCAAGGTTGGAAAGCTGATCATCGTACGGGCAGAATAAGGGGCGGACTTGAGGAGAAGAATATGCAGATTGTTTCAGCGGAAGAGGTTGGATTTTCCACCCAGCGCCTTGGTCGAGTCAACAAGATGGCTCAAGGCTATGTAGACCAGGGCAAGCTGGCCGGCGCAATCACGCTGCTGGCCCGTGGCGGCAAGACGTTCCACCACGAGTCCTACGGCTCCGCCGACCTGGAGTCCGGCGCGCCGATGCAGCCGGACAGCCTGATTCGCATCTACTCCATGACCAAGCCCATAACCAGCGTCGCACTGATGATGCTGTACGAAGAAGGGCTGTTCCACCTGGACGACCCCGTCTCAATATACATCCCTGAAATCGGGGAGATGAAGGTCTATGCGGGCGGAAACGGGTCCGGACTTCGCCTCGAGGAGCCCGACACGCCCGTCACAATCCGTCACCTTCTGACGCACACTGCGGGCCTCGTCTACGGCGATCGCGACGACTCGCCGGTGGGCGACCTATACCGCAAGGCCAAGCTGAGGCCCCCGGACGGCACCCTCAAATGCATGGCTGAGAAGCTGGCGGACCTGCCCCTGCGCTCACAGCCCGGCACGAAGTGGCAATACAGCATCGCCACCGATGTCGTCGGCTATCTTGTGGAGGTCCTGTCGGGCCGGCCTTTCGACGAATACCTGAGCGAGCGGATATTTCAGCCGTTAGGCATGTACGATACCGGCTTCTATGTTCCCGAGGAGAAGCTAGACCGCCTCACCACGGTATACGGACCGTCCGAAGACGGGATCACGCCGGTGGACCCAAGGACACTGGAGCGTTTCAGAAGGCCGCACGCGTTCTTCTCGGGCGGCGGCGGGCTCGTGTCAACGGCTGAGGACTATCTTCGATTCGCCAACATGCTGCTTGGAGGCGGCTCTTCCAACGGCGCCGAGATTCTTGGGCGAAAGACCGTCGAGCTCATGACGAGCAATCATCTGGCCGACCACCTGATGCCCTACGCCCTGTCCGAGGGCCAGGCGTCCGAATCAAGGGGGTGCGGATTCGGCCTGGGCTTCAAGGTCATACTGGATATCGCGGAGCACGGCACCATCGGGTCGGAGGGCAACTACTCCTGGGGAGGCGCCGCGAGCACCATATTCTGGGTGGACCCCAGGGAAGAGCTCGTCGCCATCTTCATGACTCAGTTCATGCCCAGCAGGCAATATCCCTTACGTCGGGAGTTCCAGGTGGCTGCCTACCAGGCCATGGTATCCTAAAATCTCTCGGACCAAGGAATTTTCTCAATAAGGTGGGCGCCTTGATCCCGCCCACCCACCCTCAGTGGTTTTTGTTCCTGGGGGCACATCCCCCAGGCCCTCTGCCAGAGGAGGATAGCCCCCTCTGGACTCCCCAATGACCATTCTGAGATAGTTTCTAAGTCTGGGGTTAAATTAATTACAGGAGCTGAAAATGCCAGAGCTGACCGCCTATTTCAACGGAGAGTTCGTCCCCGAAAGCCAGTGCCTGATCCACGCCACCGACAGAGGGTTTCGCACCGGCGACGTCGTCTACGATCTCCAGCGCACCTTCGGCGGCAAGATATTTCGGCTCAGGCAACACCTGGAAAGGTTCATGCGCTCGCTGAAGTACATTCGGGTGAATACGGGACTCACGATCGACGATTGGGAGAGGCTGACCATGGAGGTGGCGGAGCGAAACGAACCCCTCCGCGAACCCGGCGGCGACTTTACCATCACGCAGTTCGTCACCAGAGGACGGGGAAGGTCCGTCGTGGACCCCGTTCCTCCAACCGTGTGCATCCTGCCTCAGCACATAGACCTCGCGCAGTACGCCGAGTTCCATAAGACGGGCCTTCACATAGTCATTCCCAGGACCCGAGCGTACACGGTCGAGTCGCTGGACCCCAAGGTGAAGCACTACAGCCGTCTGAACTTCGTTCTGGCGAACCTGGAGGCCGCGGACGTAGACCCGGACGCTTACCCCGTGCTTCTGGACAATGACGGCAACATCGCCGAGCACATCGCGGGCAATTTCTACCTGGTCTCGAACGGTGTCTTGAAATTGCCGGGGGACAGGAGCAGCCTGCAGGGCGATACCCGAAGGGTGATATTGGAGCTGGCCAAACAGCTTGATATTCCAACGTCCGAGGAGGAGCTACAGCCCTACGACGCCTACACCGCGGACGAGATCTTCCTGACCAATACGACGTACTGTATCCTGCCGGCGGGACGAGTGGACAACCGGCCCGTGGGCGATGACGTGCCCGGGCCAATTACGCGGCAGCTTCAGGCCGCGTGGAGCGAGATGGTCGGAATCGACTACGTTGACCAGGTGTTGAACTTCAGGCCGGTTGCCTAGCGCCTCACTGGGAAATTTCGAGGCAGGCTACCGGCTAGTCGTTCGTGGCCGCCGTCACCTCGAAGCCTTCGACGACGCCGATACCGTCCGATCCTTCGATGCTTCTGGAAGGCGGATATAGCACCGTCGTAGCTACGGCAAATACGAATAGCACCAACAAAAATAACCACTCTGCCTTACTGCTCACTAGCCCGCTCCTTGGGTGAGGCTGTTCATCACCACATGGACGCCGCCGACAGCTTTGCACCGCACCCAGATATCTTGTAAACGCAGTCGGCGAAGAGCAAACATGAGGGATAACGGGGGACGTATGGGCTGAATGCACAGGGACAAAGCTAAAAAGCTAAAAAGACTCAACCGATGGAGGCTCAGTATCGAGTGAACATGCGTTGGATCTCGTCTCGGTCCTCCGTGACGGTAAGAGCCAGCATCAGCAGTATTCGTGCCTTCTGGGGCAGCAGGTTGTCGCATACGATGAAACCCTGCTGGTCTTTGCGAGGGGTCATGACGACCCTGCCGGCCGTAGACCTCGTAGCCAGCACGACTGGGATGCCCTCTTCCACGGCTCGCACGGCCGCTTCCAGGGTGGCGGGCGGGTAGCTTCCGCCGCCGAAACCTACCAGGACAAGGCCATCGGAGCCGTGCTCGCGAACGGCGTTCACCAGCAACGCGTCGGAGCCGGCGTAGGAGTAGACGATGTCGACCCTGGGCAGCGAGTCGCGGCCGTCGACATCAAACGGCGTGTCCAAGGTGTGAGCGCGAGTGGGCGCGCGATAGAACACGACCTCGCCGTCGGAGTCGACGTAGCCAAGAAACCCAAGCTCGTTGGGTCGAAAGGTCTCCACGCGAAAGGAGTTGGATTTCGTGACGTCTCGGGCGCTGTGAATCTCATTATTGAGGACGGTCAATACGCCGAGGCCGCCCGCGTCCGAACACGACGCCAGCCTTATGGCATCCAGCAGGTTGATGTCGGCGTCCGTGCCCAGGGCGGTCGGCGGCCTCATGGCTCCCGTCACCACGACCGGCTTGGACGACTTGATCGTCAGGTGCAGGAAGTACGCCGTCTCCTCCAATGTCGCCGTGCCGTGCGTCACCGCTACCCCGGCCACGTCTGCCTCGTTCCTCAATATGTCGTTGATTCGCTGCGAAAGCCGAAGCCACTCGACCGGTCCGATGGCCGTGCTGCCGACGCTAATCAAGTCCTCGGCCTCTATGTCCGCGATTCCGTTGGCCTCTGGTATTCTCGCCAGGGATTCCTGGATCGTCAGGTGTCCGCCCAGCTCTGCATAGAGAATGTAGTCGAGGCGGTCCGGGCCGATTCCCGCGATGCTGCCGCCCGTGGCGACGATTCTGACTCTGGGCAGGGCGTCGGGCATATCAGCCCTCCTTTTGAAACTTCGACCAAGTGTATAATATCGGGCGCGGTCCCGGAATGGACGACCTCTTCCACAATACACGGGCCGGGCACAGGGTACGTGAAGATGAAGGTATTGGTAGCCGACAGAATCTCCGAGAAGGCGCTGAACAGGCTAAGGCGCGCCGGAATCGAGGTCGTCTTTCAACCGGATGTCGTCGCCGAGTCGCTGTGGGATGCCATTGTCGAGTCGCGGGCGGACGTGCTGGTCGTCCGGAGCACCAGGGTAAACGCGGGCGCTCTTGCGGGCGGCAGGCTCAAGCTGGTGATACGCGCCGGCGCGGGATTCAACACCATCGACGTCGATGCGGCCGGGGCATCGGGCATATACGTCTCCAACTGCCCGGGCGGCAACGCCAACGCCGTTGTGGAGCTCGCCTTCGGCCTCATATTGGCGCTGGACAGGCACATACCCGAGAACGTACAAGACCTGCGACGGGGCAAGTGGAACAAGCTGCTGTACAGCGACGGCGGAGGCCTGCGCGGTCGCACGTTGGGTCTCATCGGCCTGGGCACTATCGGCCGTAAGATGGTGCCCGTCGCGAAGGCGTTCGGCATGGACGTAGTCGCGTGGAGCCGTTCTTTGACGCCTGCGGACGCTAGAGACGAGGGCGTGGCGATGGCGGGCACGCCGATCGAGGTCGCCTCCACCTGCGACATCGCCAGCGTTCACGTGGCCCTGAACGAGGACACCCGCCTGCTGATAGGCGACGATTTCTTCGAGGCCATGAAGCCCGGCGCGATGTTCATCAACACGGCTCGCGCCGAGGTCGTGGACGAGGATGCCCTCGCCCGGGCCGTCAGGGAACGCGGCATCCGGGCGGGCCTCGACCTTTTCGAGGGCGAACCCACGTCGGGCACGGGCGTGATTCACAACAGGCTGTTTGATCTCGAGGGCGTGATCGGCACGCACCACATCGGGGGTCAGACGGCGGAGGCGCAGCAGGCCATCGCAAACGAGACGGTGCGAATCATATTGGAATACCGCGACAAGGGCGTCCCGCCAAACCTAGTCGCTTAGAAACTATCTGAAAACTCTTCTGTGCTTGTTGCGACATACTCCACTCCAGGAGTCTGTTCCCACTCTGCCCATCTCGGACGCTGTCCGACCATGCCCCCAGAGGATGTTGCAGGACCGGAGAGATCCTAGGGAAGGGCACCATTGGATGCAATCCGGAGCGGGTGGGAGGGCATGCCTACCCAGGGGGGACCGTTTTCTTTACTGACTGGTGAAGTTTTACCGCATCGTTAACATATATGTGGCAGGGCCAAAGACTACGCCTACACTGAGTTGTTGGGGGATCACCACACTTTACCAAAAGGGACTACCCAGAGTGCTCGTCCACCACAGCTATCAAGAAGTGAAGGCCAGTATCAACTAAGTTTACAGTCCCTGCTTCTTCTGCGGCGAGAACGTCGGCCTCGGACATCAGGCCAGGGCCTGCAAGATTGCCCACGTTGTCAACCGCCACAAATATGTGCCGAATGGGTCGGTAATTGGAGTCACCGGGCACCGAGTCGAGCACGTGGTCGTGGGGGGTTTCCAGGATACCTGGGTGGGTTTGTTTATGCGCATCCCCATCGCCATCCTGATCTGGCCCCACGACATACAATACAGAATGAGCCCGATGAGGTGTGTCATCTGCCACCTCAATGAAATTTACCACTAGCTCTACGCCTCCGTACCATGCCGGCTCTGTTTCAGGCTTAGCTGTCTGAGCAGCCAATAACACCAGAGACAGTATCGCCGAAATCCCCAATATCAAGAGCTTTTTCATGGTTCACCTCACTATTTTGGCTACGACCACCCGATGCAGCATTATACTTGCATATCAATACCTTTGCAATCACTATACTTCTTGAGATAGTTTCTTAGTGCCCTACTCTACCCTCGCCGAGGGATTCACCGACGGTTATAGTTGACCCTTGCAAGTGCCCGAAGAGCGGCACGAGGTCGCCTCCCATTCGGTCCCATTCGGACTCTCGGGAATGTTCACTTCAGGGGCGGTCGGAGTCGACACCCGGCACGGCTACCCTATCCAAGGAGAAGTAACTCTTGCCAGGCATGCCGTCCTTTGGGTCGGACCATGTAATACGTCTAGCCTCCTACTGGCTGCCTGTCATAGGCTGGATGACATTCATTTTCCTGCTTTCCAACACCACGTCTTCGACTCTCGAAGATGTCAGGGAGGGACTGCCGTACCAGATACTGCGCGCCCTGTCTACGCAGGAGACCGTCCACACCGTGGAATTCGCGGTCCTGGCCGCCCTGACCTACCGGCTCCTGTTCAGTCACGACGTCCGCAGAATCCGATACCTCGTTGCGGTCAGCCTGCTCGGAGCAGTGGCCTACGGAATATCGGACGAATTTCATCAGGGCTTCGTGGCGGGCCGCGACAGCAGCCTGTACGACGTTGGCCTGGACGCTCTCGGCGCATGCCTGGGGACCGGCGTGACCGCGTTGGCGTACTACTTCTTTTCGTCCCGATGGCGACAAAGACCCGCCACCCATTAGGAATCACAGCGCACGTCGGAGTTGTAATGACCGAAATCTAGGCTATCATTGGATGCGCCATGAACCCGCAGGACAGCCTCTACTCAGACAGGTTCGCCCGGTACTACGACCAGTACTCCACCGGGCTGGACGGCGACGTAAAGTTTTATGTCGAGGAGGCTTCCAGGGCGGGCTCACCCGTGATGGAGCTTGCGTGCGGCACGGGGCGAGTCCTCATACCGATCGCCCAGTCCGGCGTCGAAATCGTCGGCGTCGACAGGTCCAAAGACATGCTTTCAACGGCCCGGGAGAAGCTGGCGCTGCTTGACGGTGATACGAGAGAACGCATCGAGCTGGTGCACGGCGACATGCGAAGCTTCTACGTCGACCGCAAGTTCAAGCTGATCATGATCCCCTACCGATCGTTTTGCCATCTTCTGACGGCCGCCGACCAGCGCACGGCCCTGGAAAGAGTCCACATGCACCTGGAGAGCGACGGGTTGCTCATCTTGAACCTGTTTGATCCCAGGCTGGACCTTCTGATAGCAGACCAGAGCTACCCGGAAACCCCCCTGCGAAAGCATCTCGAGTTCGACGATGCGGTATCGGGTAACCGTGTCGTCGTCTGGGCGACTCGCACCTACGATCTCCAACGCCAGGTCCTCACAGAGGACAGGATATTCGAGGAGCTCGACGGCTCTGGGAAAATGGTCTCGAGGAGCTATTCGGACCTGGTCCTGCGATACACCTTTAGGTATGAGATGGAGCACCTGCTCGAGCTAAGCGGATTCCAGATCGAGGCACTTTACGGGGACTTCCAGCGACGCCCGTTTCGCTACGGAGGCGAGCAGGTATGGGTCGCCAGGCGGCGCGGATAAAGCTGAGCTCGACGATGTCCTTGCCTCGCCTGGGTAATTTCGGCTAAGGTAACGAAGCCAGTACCAGATCATCGAATCATTGATATACCAGAGGAAAGGATGTCGACATATAT
>JADFKI010000352.1 GCA_022565015.1 Chloroflexota bacterium | reverse complement strand
CCCACGCCTATGGACACACAGATGTCCTTCTGGCGATCAAGAGAGGCCATCTCAGCGTGTTGCCGGAGATATTTGGCTGGTATCACAACCGGGGACTAATTATAAGGACTTTCGTGCAGCTATCCCTGGGCAGGAAAAAACTGCAGCGCGTGCTGGTGCAAATGCTGAAACTCGGTGCGGGCATTTGCGACCTACTGGGCCTTCGAAGGCTCTCCCACGACGCCTATAGCATTATCTTCAACATTCGCTATTGGAACGGCGCCGCCGAGCAGTTGGGGGGAGCTGACCGGTTCCGGCGGCTGGTCGTCGGCATGGAGTCACCCTCCAACGCAAAGCGAGAGGCGACACCCCCCTTACAGTAATTGCCTTAGAGGCATCTTTTCTGAATATTAATGACAGCTATGAAATACATTTCTGAAACGGAAAACTCGGAAAAACTTGCTGGGCCTGCCTTCACGACAGAGGCGGGCTCGGTTAGCGCTGTTCCATGGCTTCCCATTTTGATGTATCACCGGGTCGTAGACGGCCTGGAGGGCTCGAACCCCTACAACCTGTCCATCAGCCTGGACCGATTCGAAATGCAGCTTCGATACCTGGCCGACAGGGCGTATAGAGGCCTCACCCTGGAGGAGCTGGCAGGGAAGCTGGATTCGGGAGATAAAATGCCTGCCCGCTCTGTCGTCATAACGTTCGACGACGGCTACAAGGACACGTTTACCCACGCCTTCCCGATTTTGCAGGAATACGGCTTTACGGCCACGGTCTTCCTTGTGAGCGGACACATCGGCGAGTCCAGCTCTTGGGATGCCGGCAAGACGGATGCATCGCCGTTAATGGACCGTTCCGAGATATTCGAGATGGCAAGACACGGGATAGACTTTGGTTCCCATAGCCGGACTCACACTTCCCTTCCCGCCCTGACGAGGGATGAGGCGAGGAATGAGGTGGCCCAGTCCAAGACCGAGCTGGAGCAGCTCATGGGAAGGAAGATTAATGCCTTCGCCTACCCGTTCGGAGGCGCGACTCCCTGGCTGCAAGACATCGTGCGAGACGCGGGCTATTCGGTGGCCTGCGGAATAGACCAGAGGCGCCACGACAGGTTCAATCTCAGTCGTGTCGACGCGGCGGCTTACACGGGCGCCCTCAGGTGGAGACTGAACGTAACCGGAACGAAGCACCGACTTCGCCAATCGCCGCTTATTAGGAGGCTCAAGTCTGCCCTGACGGCAATCGGTTGATCAGATAGAACCTGTTTTCAATGCGCAATCACTCTGATTCATCTGACCATCCGCAGAGCCGGCTAATGCGACGGCCAATCAGGTGAGCGAATAAGCAGAGCACTCGGGTGCTTTTGGACTAATCACCCCGTCACCAGCGAATTAAGCGGAAAAGGGGTCGTTGATTCGGCCTCATGGAAATACGATTAAAGACATGGTTAGCAGTTTTCGAACGGCGCCACCGATGAATGATATGAAATGTTCAATTGTAATAAATGACGTGCTGCCGCCGGCTATCCCAAGCGAGTCTTCAGACGGCGAAGGGCCGAGGAAGGACTATCGGCTGCTGGTCGACGCGCTGGGCGCCGAGATCATATCTCGGAGGCCGAGCGGAATATTTCGGCATCGCTTTCTCTCAATGTTGGCGTTGGCCTGGAAGGCGTTCGCCAGGAGGCGCGAATACGACGTCGTGTTGACCATGTCGGAGCAGGTGGGTCTGTTGATCGCCCTCCTATTCAAGATTGCTCGTATCAACAAATCTCACGTCATGGTCACGCATTACCTGACTCCACGTAAGAAGAGCCTGTTCGTCAGATGGCTCCATGTGGATACGCATATATCGCGTTTCATCTGCTACGGGTCGACTCACGCCCGGTATCTGATCGAGGAGCTGGGTATAAGCGAGGACAAGGTTAGCGTCGTGCTACATCCCGCCGACGCATCATTTTGGAAGCCAATGACGGCCCCTACCCGGAAAATGATCGTGAGCGCCGGCCTGATGGAGAGGGACTACGAGACCCTCCTGAAGGCCATCGACGACATCGATGCCGATGTGGTCATCGCCGCCGCGAGCCCCTGGGTAAACGGTGGCTACGAGCAGTCCAGAGTGAAGGTGCCGGACAAGGTTAAGTTCGTGAACTGCGCGACTCCGGAGAAGATGCGGGACCTTTACGCCCAGGCCTCACTGGTCGTTGTGCCTTTGCGGCCCGTGAACATGCAGGCGGGGTCTCTGGTGATCTACGAGTCGATGGCAATGGGCAAGGCGGTGGTCGCGACGGCAAACGGTGGAAACGTAGACATTATCGAGGACGGGGAGACTGGTTATTACGTACCGCCGGAAGACCACGAGGCGCTACGCGATGTGATATGCAGCCTCCTGGACAATCCCGAAGAGACGAAACGGACGGGAGAGATGGCACGCAAGACGGTCGAAAAGGGTCTTAACCTGGACACCTACGTCCAGAAAGTTTCGGCGATTATGTCCCAGGAGTTCGAACGCGGAAGCAGAGGTTCCCAGGACGCCGCCGCACAAGGGTATCGTTCGAATGGCAGCAAGGCGAGGGGCTGAGGCCGGTCAATAAGCCTTCAGTACAGGAGCTTTGCAGCCGATCAAATTCAGGCTGGAAATGGAAATAGAAGAGGACGATAACATGGTCCCCTTGGTAGATCTTACGGCAC
>JADFKI010000115.1 GCA_022565015.1 Chloroflexota bacterium | reverse complement strand
ACAACCTGAACACTCACAAACCTAAGCACGATCGGTGGCTGGCCCGCCATCCAGCGGTGCATTTCCACTACACACCTACCCATGCCTCCTGGCTGAATCAGATCGAAGTGTGGTTCAGCGTTCTGACACGGGCCGTCCTGCGGCACCTTAGCGCTACAGACCCACGGCAGGTCTGCAAAGCCATCGACAGATTCACGGACACACGCAATGAAAACCCTATCCCCTTCGAGTGGACGAAGCGTCTCGTTCATCCAGGCTCCCTTAAACATAATTACGCTGATTTAAGACAGTAAGCACTAGATTGACCATCTCCATAAGGAATTTTGTTTTGGAGCCAGGTCTTCGGAAATGCTGACAAGCAATGTGAATTTACGGTTGAACAACCCCCGACGGACCCCCGACGGACTGCATGGTTGAGAAGTGATGCCAATGATTCGGTTTTCAGCGGCGAAATTAAGAGAGTGACTCTATCCGTAAGGTCAGCCGCAGGAAGTAAGGGTCGATTGAAGCTAGACTCCGGCAAGGCTCGGCAACTTGAAAGATTGGCCCGAAGGATGGTTTGGACTTGATTGCGACAATGCGCTACTTTTCTTTGCAATCAAAGTAGAGCGCCCCCAGCGTCGTGCGAGTGAATTGGAGTGCCTGCCGTGCATATCCAAGGGTTGCAAATCAAAGGAGACACCCTTGAAGGATAATTTGTGTACGAGTGGATTGGGCCCGGTTTCTACAGGTGGTCACGGAGTATCATGTCGACAAGTTTCTCCGACTCATCGAAACAGAACGTCGGTAGCGCCGGTCCGCCCGATTCTTTATCACACACGACTGCGAACGCGTTTTCAACGTCTGGATACTTCATGTCAGCCCCGATGACGAGTACCTTGGGAACGCCGCTGGACTTGTAGCCCTCGGCTATTATCACGTCCACATCACCGTCTTCGAATCGGCCGAGGAGAGACTCGAGGGTCGGGTCGTCTGGCGTGCGTTCCATGACGTATACTCTACCAGGCGCACTGGCCATCACGACGGACGCGCCCGCCTCGCCGAGCCGGGCCGTGTCGCTATCGGGGCGCTCGGCATCGAAGCCGTTGTGACAGTGCTTCACGGCTCCGACTCGATAGCCCAAGTCGGTTAAAATTCGGATCACCGATGTGGCCACCCCGGTCTTCCCGCTGTTGGAGAATCCCGACATTGCGATTACGGGAGTAGGCATATAAAAACCGCTCTCAAAGTGCGAGTGCATCTTCGACGACACGGTAGTACGCGCCTTCGGCGCAGGCATGGCACAAAAGTTTTTGGCCGCTTCTTATTTCCCTGCCGTCGTTCACGCCCTCTCCGCAGTCGTCGCATGGGACCCGTGAGATGGGGCGCCCCGGCATGTCGAACGGAGACAGCTCAATATCGACGGACATGACGTTGAACAGCTCTTCATCCGGCATGTCTTGATAAGCGTGGAGCTGAGCGGCCTTCTTATCCGCGCCGGCTGGAGCATAATGCCAAGCCGACTCGCGCGCGTCGTCTCGGGCGACGACCCTGAATGCCTTGCCCGTTGCGACGTTGAAAAACGTGGCGGCGACCTTGCCGTAGTCGAAGTATTTCAACGTTCGTTTGCCCAGCTTGCAGCCGGTCACCGCTTGCACGGCGTCTGCCGCACATCTGTCAATCTCTACATAGACGATTAGGTCTCGGCTCGAAGTAGGCTCATCCACCGCCACCAGCCGACAGCCCAGTATCGCCATCCTGACGCCCAGTATCTGGCCGGGACACAGATGGCCGTGCAGCGTATTCGACACTTTAAGAAGCTCTTGAAGCGATCGCATTAGCCCTCCACCTTGTGGTCCGTATTCGTCTGAGCTCCCTCAGTGTCCTCCGCACCAACATCATCTTCTTCCTGACCTTTGCGAAACTCCCTTATTGACTTCCCGATGGCATTGCCAACCTGGGGAAGCTTACCTATTCCGAATATCATCATCACAATTACCAGGATGATAATCAACTCCATGGGACCTGGTCTCATGGCCATTCCTTACCTCCCAGATAGCTACGTTGGCTAATGTTGGTCGTCCTAATTGCTGAATACGCCTATGCGGCAGTGGCTTCCTCCACTCCATTACTCCCGCGTTCCGGACTGCGCGTGGTGATCGCGATCGTCATAATTATGAATCCACCAAGGATGAGAAGATTGAAGTACGTAAGCGGCAGCATACGGTGGCTGAAGTACAGCAGCGTCATGCCGTACGCCGCCAGCGGATTACCGGACGTCAGCAGCTTCAGCAGGGTTACACCCAGGAGTGTGGCACCGACGGCGTAAAGCAGGAACGGCATGGACATCGTTACACCAAGGGCCCACGTGCTGATCAGAGGAAGCCTTTCCGGCCCAGAGAAGTAGGCGCCTGAAATCAGAACGCCTACCATGACGGGAGCAGCTAACAGCTTTAGGTCTCTGGTTCGTCCCCAGGTAAGGAAAGCAGCGAGAATCGCGATGCCGGCCAGGGCTTCGGCGATTTGAAACACGGCCACGCCACGGTCGTCGAAGCCGATTCCCAGCTGTCGCAGCGACGCCGTGGCCTCGAAGTAATAAACACCGATCATCGATACGGCCATTACGATTAGAAAAGCTCGAGCCCCTTTCGAGGAACCCGGCCACGATACCCAGACCGATGCCGCTATGATACCGGCGGAAAGCCAAAGGTAAAGGAGCGCTGCCGTTGGTCCGGGTGATGCTAAAAACAGGGCCATATTCCAAGTGAAAATCAGGGCTGCCATGGCGGGAAGGAATCTTCCAAAGATGTCCCTTCGCATCCAGAGATAGGTCGCCATGAGCGCGAATAACAGGGTCACCAGGATGGCGGCGAAGTTAAACATAGTGTTGCCCAGCCAAACGGCCGTCGTGTACGCCCAGTAGACCCACTGCGGCGTGTCGTCGTTGAACAGATATATGCCCGTTCTGGCGAACATCCGAAACAGCAGCATCTCTACGAGCACCGCTGCCACCAGCACGCCCGACAGGAATCGGACCGGTCTGTCTAAGCCGGCTGCAGATACCTGGAGGCCTCGCTCTTTATGAACGATTCCAGGAAATTGCTGAGCGACCTGTAGAAGGCGCATGAGCTGGCTCCCCTTAGCTTTTCACACATGGAAGGTACCCACCATTCAAGATGCTCATGGACGAATTTGCCTGCAGCCTCTTCACATATTTGAGACTCCTCGTCCCATCCCTGCTCGACGGCGTAGGCGTGCTTGAGCAAAAGCAAATGCATGAACTCCAACTCCGTACCTACGTAGTCAGGCCGTTGGTAGGAGTCGGTTGAATTCTCGAAACCAAATGCCCGATAGAAGCCGGCGATGTCGGCCATTCGCTGGTACCTGTAAAAGATGGCTTTGTCGTATTCACTTTCGTCCAGGCTACACTGCTGCTTGCCCACGAACAGCTGGTTGTAGTCGCTCTGGACCACTTCCGTGTGAGCGCCCGTTCCGGCAATGGCGAAGGCCATCCCTTTCTCGACGCTCTCTGCGTTCGCACCTATGGCCGTGAGCGCCTCCTTGAGCTCGCCGACGCTCCCTCGAATGGCTTCGAGTACTTCGTCTTCGGGATAGGCGAAAGCCGAGGCGATGATTCCGTAGACCTTTGCTCTCGCCAGGACAGAGCTCGTATCATTCATGGGTCAGGACCTCCTTGCCATTACCCAGCTCATCCAGGATGCAAATACGAGCGTAGCCGCAAACAGAACGCCGATGATAATCATGGTCCCCACAGGAAGGTCTCTGCGAACGATGATCTCCTGCCGCGTGGCAGGTGCAGAGGCTGCCGGTAGCGTCACAGGCACTCCAATCGCAGACGGCGGTGCTTCGATCCTCAACGATACCCACGTCGAAACCGACTTCTTGCCGTTGATCTCCCCCTGGCCACCATCCCACGCTGCAAGCGCAAGCGAAGTCTCCATGCCGCCGGCGAACTGTGCGTCGTCTACGTCTATCGTTGTCATCGGGCGAGCGATTACGGCCTTCCAACTCCCGTCACTCCAATTGGCCCAACCGACCGCATCGTTATGTATCTCGGACGTCAGCGTGCCAAAGCCACCTGCCAACAGGTCCTCGACAGGCGATGTCTTGTCTGCTGCTGAAAGGGGGTTGCCCGCGCTGAGCCCCGTAGAGAACACAGTATCATCCCCACCGGGGTAGATATTCACCCACATGTTGGGGTAGATCTCAGAGGCGTTGGGTAGCCCAGACTCGATGTCCTGCTGGAAGTCGGCGCGCCAGTGAAGAATCTGGACCCGGCTCCTGCCCACGCCCATGCAGATGAATGGCTGTCCCTCCTCCGACGGGAACTGAATGGCTGCCGAGTCCTTGAAAGAGGTCAGACTGCCGCCAACGTCTTTCGTGGGGTCGTCCCATTCAAGCAAGAACGCCACCCAGCTCCCATTGTTGAGCGAGCGCACCCTCATGCTCGTCACGGATGGCAGTGCATTCTTGGGCGCGATCGTCACCTGACCGCTGAGCGGCACGTCCATAGACGTCGCCTGATTCCACATAGGCGAGCCGGGGTCGGCGAGCGGCAACGCTTCGGCGACGTAATGCGATACAATATCTGTCTGCAGCGCCGAGACGACGGATGCGTTAAGGGACGTCGCAATCGCCGCAATCGCCAGGATCCCCGCTACCAACAGGTAGAGGTGTCTCTGTTTCATCGGCTCTTCCTCCTAACCGTCTGCGTCTGCTTTAAGCACTGTATCACCCCATCCTGCCCTTCCCTCATCTTTGGGGCCGACTCGTCCGAGGGGGTGATCTCGCCACATCGTCTGTGCTGATATTCAGCGCTTTTATGGCTCGTTCAGCCTCTGGACATCGTATTGAGCGTCGTATTCCGGTCTCACGAAGAACGGCTCGTCCAGCGGAACTCGGACCAGCTCTCTATTTGCCCTGTCGAACCCAACGGCATCATCATCCGTAACCTTGAACCGGGAGATCAGCGTGGGGGTCGTGCCAAAGAGTCGCAGCAACCCAAACAGAGTCTTGTCTGGATTGGTGTACCTCTCGATCGCATCTTCGACGTTTGGCCCAAACAGCTGCCTCAGGAACTTCCTGGGCGCCCAGCGGGGCGGTATGTAGTAGAGATTGGGCTCAGTGCCGAACTGCGGGTAAAGAGGCAAGGCGACTTTCGCTTCGTGCACAAGATAGTCCATCGGGTTTTCCGGGTTGCCCTCACCCGGGGCACTGAGCCATCCCTGCAGTCGGATCTTACCGACGCACGCCACGACGCAACGAGCGCCCAGGTCCTGCTCGTTGAGCGGGTAGCAGCCGATGCACTTCTCGGTAATTCGCGTGGTCGGACGGTACATAGCCTTCTTATAAGGGCATCCTTGCACACACTCGCGATAACCCCTGCAACGCTCCTGGTCAACGAGCACGATGCCGTCCTCTTTCCTCTTGTAGATTGCCTTTCGCGGACAGGCCGCCAGGCAACCGGGATACGTGCAGTGGTTGCATGTTCGTTGGAGGTAGAACATCCAGAGGTCATGCTCCGGAAGCTCAGTCTCGCCCTTGAACTCGCCCGCGGGTGTGTCCTCGTAGATATTGGGGTGCGCCCAATCCTCTTCCGTGGGCATATGTCCCAGAACACGTTTGTCGTCGGGCACGTCTTCGAAGATCGTTTTGCCTACGTAGGTGTCGCCGTTCCAGCTCTGCTCGCCCATCATTTCGAGGAGCTTGAAATCCCAGTTATGCGGATAGCCGCCATATGGCTTGGTCTCCACGTTGTTCCACCACATGTACTCCTGGCCGGGGTTGAACGTCCATGTATTGCGGCAGGCCATTGTACAGGTCTGGCAACCTATACAGCGGTTGATATTGAAGACGATGGCAAATTGCTTATCTGGTCTGGACCCCTCATACGGATATTCCATCTCCCGATTCAGATGCCAGTTGAAAACCTTCGCCATGGACTGTACCTCCCGCTATAGGCTCTTGCCGAACAGACGATGCATAAGCACCTTGTGTCTCTTTTTTCCTTCTTCGATCAGGCCGACTACGTATTCCTCGCCTCTCGCTTTGTAGATCGTGTGCGGGCCCGAGAATTTCGACGTCTTGAACATGTTGAGGACCACCTTGCCGCTCCAGCCCATGCCCAGGTATTCGTCGATGACGCAGCGGGCCATCTCCTCCTGGTTGTCGTGTCCCTCCTCTTTCGGGACCGGCGTGCCGACGAGATCGAATGGGTCTTCCGGATCGAAGTCTTTTACCGGCATATTTTTTTCTCTCTACCCATACGATTTTCGCTAGTTCGGGGACAATCTCATCTTCCGGATAGCTCCATCCCACAAAAAGGGGGATATGTTTGGCTACGTTCTGATGAACTCGCCTAGGATGAACCGTTGCATATTGGCGTTCTCCTTGCCAGGCGTCGTTCCTCGGTCTGCCGGCGCCCACGGACCACGCCCTCCGATTCCGCCGTCCTCGGCCTTCGTAACCTTCACCAAGACTTCCTTTGGAGCCCCGGTGGGGGTATGTGTGTCGACCTGGAAGCCCTGTGTTATCTTGTTCGTGAAGTAGTCCTTGTGCACCAGGCTTTCCGTCATCTGTGTAGGCTGGAGGTAGCCCCTTACGACGCTCTGCTGCGAGCCGCTCCGCACGGCTGATACGTAACCGGTGCCCGTCATCGAGGAGCCGTCGGCATTGGTCTTCTGGGCTTCCACGGTCTTGTGAGTCGAGCCGGCCATGCCGTGGATTATCATGAGCATGCCCTTGGGCAGCGCCGGATTGAAGTGCGTACGTATCTTCAGGCGGGAGATCTCGTAGAAGGGGTCGCCCTCCTTAGGGCCTATGTAGGGTCGGTCCGCCGGATCGGCATCTACCCAGACGTAATCACCGTCGTTAAGGCCCAGGTCCATCGCATCTTCGGGATTGATGTCCATCTCCTCCTCGCCGACCCAGGGCATACGCCGGTCCCGGCGATATGGGTCACCGAAGTTACTGGCCCAGATAGCGTTCCAGTCGCTGCTGCCCCACGACGAGTGGGTGCGGTGACGCGGCTTCGGCGTACTGAGCTTGAAGTGCAGGCCGATGTCTCGCAGCGGATTTCTGGTGTTCAGCATCTCCGAAGACGTCATGACCTTGTTGTACAGGGTCTTGGCGTCACCGTCCGTTTCGCTGTCTGGTATGCCGTAGTCAACGGGTCGCATCGTGACGAAGTCTTTAGGCGCGACGATGACGCGCGGCTGGTAAGAGGTCGCCTCGATCGGCTCTCTGTGAACTATCATGTTTTCGCCCTGGTCTATCCACTCATCCTCTTCCCGGTATAGTTCCAGCCGCCCGGTGCGGGTGAAGAAGGGCTTGCTCTCCTGAATCTGCTCCCAGCCGGGTACGCGCGGGTAGGTGCGGAACATCGCAAGGAAACCAGTGTCGGCGGCGATCATCTCGCGGGCGTTGTAGCCGCGCAACGTATTGCTCGCGTCGATGATGCGCTGGAGGTAGACCTCCACGTTGTCTTCGTGTACGAACTTCCAGTAGTCCAGGAATCGCTGCTCTCCCGTGCGCGCGCCGAGCGCCTTCGCTACGTTCGCGAAGACCTCGATGTCGTGCCGCGTGTCGTGTATCCGTGGGATGCCGCCCCGAGGAAACATCTGAACGAATGGGTTCGTGCACGATGCCGTCATGTCCGGGTGTTTGAACTCCACCCACGAGTCCACCGGAAACACGATGTCCGCGTATTCGCAGTTCATGTTCCACTCGTAGTCCTGAGCAATGTAGAGCTCATGCCTGGGCAACGTGTTTTTGATCTGGTTGTAGTGCCATTTGGCGACGCCTAGCAGGTTGGCGTTCACCGCCCACACCACCTTCGTGGGGCTTGGCATGTGTCCGGGTCCCGTCATGACCTTTCGTCCGTGGTTCGGGGTGTCCACTATCAGCGGCTTGTCGCCATGGTCCCAGAAGTGTACGGACTCGAACAGGCCGTACCCGCGCTGCTTGATATCACGACCGTCGACGTCTGGGTCCAGTGTCGGATTGAATGGGTCTTCGACGGCGTAGGCAGGCAGGCCGTTAAAAACCGGCGACTTGTAGTTTCCGGCATAGCTTCCGACGTTGCCGCCGGGCTTGCCAACATTGCCCGTCAGTGTCGCCACGATGTAGTACGACCGGTTGATGAGGTCGTTATGAAAGTACATGTTCATGCCCATGCCCGTGAGGAAGCCCGTCGTCTCCGCCTCTACGATGTCGTTGGTAAGCCGCCGGATCTTGGACTCCCTGATATTGGTTATGCGCTCCACGTTGGCAGGGGTGTACTCCTCGGTGAGCTTCTTATAAAGGTTGAAGATGGAACGAACCCGGACCGGGCCGCCGGTGGTCTGGACTTCGCCTTCCCAGTCCTCCTGGATGTCCGCCAAGGACAGACCGTTGGAAGCCAGCAGCTCATCCAAATGCTCTCCGACGGTCGTGCGGCTGACCGTGAGCAAACCTCCTCCTCGCAGGGCCATTACGGCCGTAGTCTTCAGCGACTCATCCATTTCCTGCTCGGGATTCCCTTGCCGGTCCAGCCAGGTATCTCCGGCGTCGAGGCCCGTCGATGTCTCGGCCAGGTCTTCCTTACGTAGCACCTTGAGGTTGTCCTCGCGGACGAGCAGGGGAAAATCGCTAAAGCGCTTGATATAGTCGGCGTCGTATGTCTTTTCACGGATAAGGATATGCGCGATACCGAGCATCAGCGCTACGTCTGTGCCCTGCCGAATGCTTATCCAGTAATTGCCCTTGGGCGCGGATGCGCTATACTCTGGCGCGATGACTACGATCTTCTTGCCGCGCTCCATCGCCGACTGCCACCAGATGGGATCGGCCATCTTGTTGGAGACCAGGTTCAGGCCGGACATTATGATCAGGTCGGAATTCCAGAAGTCGTTGAACTCCTGGTCGAAGGTTTGCACGCCGTGCACCATCGGGTGGCCCGGCGGCAGGTCGGTGTGCCAGGCGTAGTTGTCGAACATTCTGGCGCCGACCGACTTCTCGGGACCTTTGCCCCGAATGTTGTTGTCCAGAAGGGCGAGCATGTTGGCGAACCTGTAGGCGGCGACGAGACGAGTCGCGCCCAGGAAGGCCATGCCGCCGCGCATCTTGAAGGTGCGTATACCGGCGTAGTCGCCGTCGGCGTCCTTCAAGGTCTCAACCATCTCTTCGTGGAAGCCCTGCTGCAGCAGCCAATCGGCGCCCTGAGAACTGCTATAGCTGTCCGCTATGTTCATCATGCCCTGGGCGACGAAATCGTAAGCCTCGTCCCAGGAGATGCGTACCCACTCATCCTCTCCCCGCCGGAAATAGGCGCGGTCCGGCAGGCCGTTGGATTCTCGTGGGAAGCCGTCGTCCTTCCACTGCTTCCAGCCCTTACGCACGACCGGGAATTTGATGCGGCTCGGGCTGTAGACCCTCCGCGAGTACGCCAGTCCCTTGAGACAACCTCTCGGATGCCAGGTCGCCGTGGGCTTGTTGCCTTGCAGGTCGCGATATTCGGACACATCGTATGGCTGTTCGATCCGAGTGATGATGCCGTTGCGCACGAAGGCGTTGAGGCGGCAGTTGTGAGTGTCGTTGGGAGCGCATACGAACGAAAAGCTGTAGTCTGCGCGGAGCTGGTCCCGGTATATGGTCTCCCAGTCGCGATTGGGATAGAAAATTAGAGGGTTGTCGATCTCGTCGATAGGCTGCAGGAAGGCCATCCTTTCGAAGGCCATCGCCGCCGCCACACCCGCGACCGTCGCGCCGCTGAACTTCAAGAACTGGCGCCGCGAAACCTTGAATTCCCGATGACCATTCTGTTCGCTCATATGTCAGTCTCCATTCGCGGCTAATTGCCCGGCCTGGCACAAGATGAGTTCGGAGCAAAAAAATACGGCTCTCCGATTTGATGGATTATCGCTCAGAGGAGCCGCTCTCCCACATGTAGGGTACTGGGGCCGTTTATAAAAAACGGCTTTCGCCTGAGGACTACCCGGACCGAAGGCTGTTACCAGCAGGGGGAATCCAGGCGAGCTTCCATGGGCTAAGTCGCCGATGGGATTCTGGCCCATACCGTTGTGCTCTCGCCTCAGTGTAGCTGCGGTGATATGCCTGCCCCTCTGCCCAAGAATCCGGACCCTTCCGAGAGGACCCCTGATTCACAAGATCACTAGACACGTTTATCTGTGAGGAATTCATGAGGATGGATCGGGTCGCGTGAGGTTTTCGTGATGATCTGTTCTCCGGCTGCACTTCCGGTCCCTTCGCCGTTTCCGCCTGTACCGTGGTCGGGAGCGAGGCCATCGCCATTGCTCGCTACTGTAAATGTCAACCGCAGCACGACCAGCACACCGCGAAGCTTCGCTTCGGAAGTCGGCTCCGGACAAGGGTCTTCCTCCAACTGGATGCTGCTTGTGGACGAAGAGGGCGGTCG
>JADFKI010000114.1 GCA_022565015.1 Chloroflexota bacterium | reverse complement strand
CGGAGTTTATCATCTAACGCTGTTTATTGATAGTAGGTACTAGGGCGTCGGTAATCCCGTTTCCGAACTCGTCGAAGACCTCAACACGGAAGTCTTGAGACCCACCACTCTCCAGACTGATCTCACCGGGTTCGACGACAGCCTCAGAGGGAGGACCCGGCTCAACTGTGACGGACGCCCAGTCCGTCTGCTCGCCGGTATCTGTCCGCAACGAAGCCATTATCGAGTTAGCGAAAGCACCCGACACCGTGCCCGCCGAGAACAGGCCGTTTTCGTCAATGGAGCCACTGTCAGCGGTTGTGGCCCACACAACGGCGTCATCTACGACGTTGCCAAACTCGTCTCGAACAAGAGCACTGAACTCGACAGCGTGCTGGACTGTGAGCGTAGCGGTGGACGGGGAGACCTCAAGGCTGGCGGCAGGCCCCGGTAAGACGGTGATTAGATCCGATACACTGCGAGTATCCGTGCCGCCTGGGCCCGAAACCGCAAGCTTCACACTGTAGGTCCCGGCGATCGTGTAGCGATGGCTTGGGGACCCATCGGAGCTGGTAGCGCCATCACCAAAGTCCCATTCGACGGAGGCGATCGGTCCCTCAGACGCGTTGTCGAATTCGACTGTTAGAGGCGCGCTACCGGATTCCACGTCAACCGTATAGGAGGCCAAGGGTGGGACTGGAGTGGGTGTAGGCGTGCTCGTTGGCAATGGCGTCGGAGTCGGCGTTGGTGTGACCGTCTGTATTAGAGTGCTTGTAGGCGTAAGTGCTGTTGTAGGTGTCTCGATCGCCGCTAGCGCAAGTTCAGGCGTTGGCGTTGTAGCGGGCGTAGGCGGGGGTGCGCCACACGCGACACCGGCCGCTACGGCTAAAGCCAGCGTACCGAGGATAAAACATGTACTCAAGTCTCAATCCCCACCTTCCCATGTCACGCCTACGAGGACGACTAAGACAGCACCGTAACATATTGTATCATTTCATCTCAGCGAGGCAAACACACGCTACTTCATGTCACGATGTTCGGTCACTGAATGACTACTCCGCCCGGTCCTGGCACGTGGACAATAATCAACTCGTTTCAGCCGGGCATATTCAGATTAATGCTGTCGAACTTATCGATTGGCCAGATACGTTAGATAAGCTTAGTCAGGTTTCTGCCCCCAGCCATTAGACAGCTCCGCAACGGAATCCCCTCCCAAGAGAAACTGGGCGACATCGGCACGCAAAGCTCATTGACTGCGTATTTTAGGCGCTGGTACACTCGCCTTTTAACCCGGCATCGACCCGGTGTCGGACCAGACAGCGCGCCCCGGTGTCCGAGGCTGTATCGCTATGGTATCGGGCGAGCGCGCGTTAGACCGGGAGAAGACATAGTTGCAGCAAACCTGCCGCGTCTGCCCCGCGCTGGACGCACCGGAGTGTTAGGAGGAAGATGGTGATGCTGAGGGCATTCCGGCGGCTCGTCGGCACCTGGTACGTCTCCTCTGCCTTAACCATCGCGGTGGGCGTGGGCGTGGGTTACTTCGTCTTCTTCAACCTCTATCCGGGCCGCCCCGAGATCGCCATAATAGACATCCCCTTCACCGAGATAAACGACCGCTCCGCCGCGTTCATCGGTGAGATGATCGATTACGCCGGGAGGAGGGACTCCGCGAAGGCCGTCGTCATAAAGCTCGATAGCCCGGGCGGGTCGGTCGGTCCCAGCGACCTCCTGTTCTTGAAGATGGTGCGATTGCGTGAAAAGAAGCCGGTCGTCGTCGTGACGAGGCAGATCGCGGCCAGCGGCGGATTCCTCATGGCCATGGGAGCAAACTACATCTACGCCCAACCCAGCACATTTGTCGGCAGCGTCGGCGTAGTGCTGTTCACGCCCACGGCCGCACGCCCGGACGAGAGGATCGTGACGACCGGCCCTGCCAAGATCACGGGCGGCTCGGCGCGGACGTTCATTCAGATGGCGGAGACGATCAAGGATAATTTCGTGAACACGGTCGTAGCCCAGAGGGGCGACCGATTGCGGATTACTCCACAGGAGATATCAGAGGCCAGGTTGTACCTTGGTTCAGATGCCGTGCGAGCCGGTCTGGTGGATGCGTTGGGAACGGACGACGATGCGATAGCCATGGCGGCACGTCTGGCCGGTATTTCCAACTACGATCTGCTGAAGGTAAACGAGATCGTGCTCGAGGACTGCCTTCGCACGGTGCAGCGGATTATCGAGCCTCTCGACTCGGATGAGGTGGACGTGAATTTGCCGGGCGTGCCGTGTGCCACGGCCCTCTTTCCGGCGGAGCAGAGTCGCTTCCCACGCAATCGCACAGATTCGGACCTTCTGTCCCGAGCAGCCATCCCGGAGATGCTTTACCTATATGTCACTCCTTCGGAATAAGACCTGGATCCTGGCGCTGGCGCCAATAACCGGCGTGCTGTTTTTTGGTGCGGCGTTCGGATTTTTCTATAGGGGAGTCTACGAACCTCCTCCGGCGAATCTGGTGGCTTACCAGGATGCGATTTCCCAGCCGTATCCTATAAGGAGACATGCCGAGATTCCGGTCCAGCGAAAAGGCCTTCTGCTGGTAGACAATGCCCACGCCACGAGCTATGACGAAAACGAGATCTCCGGGTTGCTGGCGAGGGTGGCTGATAGGGGATACTCCATCGAGTTTCTCGGAGACCGCACCCTTCCGCCGTTTCGACCGGAAGAGCGGCTCGCCTTGCTTCAAGAGAAGCTGCCGAAGGCCGATACCTTCGCGGTGATCCTGCCCAGGGTGGACTTCAAGAGGGCTGAGCTGGACATCGTTGACGAGTTCATAAGAAAGGGCGGCAGGCTTCTTCTGATAGGCGACCCTGGAAGGCCGCATGACATCAACGCGCTGGCGGAGGAGTTCGGAATCCTCTTCCAGGAGGGCTTCCTTTATAACCTCGTCGAGCACGACCTCAATTTTCATAACATACTGGTGAGGGATTTCAGCCCGGACGAGGTCACCCAGGGCCTGAGCGAGGTGGCGTTTTATACGGCGGGCGGAGTGAAATCATCGGGGTCTCAGCTCGCGTTCACGGATGAAAACACATTTTCTTCCATGGTGGAGCGCGTCGAGCCCTTTAGCCCCATCGTTAAGAGCGCCAACGGCCAGATACTGGCGCTGGGCGACTTTTCGTTCATGTTGCCGCCCAACAGCACGACCGTGGACAACGACAGACTCATCTCCAACATCGCCGACTTCCTGACCAACAGCGACCGGAGATTCGACCTCGCCGACTTTCCATATCTGTTCAGGGATGAAGTCGACATCCTTCTGGGTGATGCCGGCCTATTCGAGGTCGGCTCTTCGATGAAAAGTCTTCTCGGCGCCAATAACGTCGCTTCTCAGATTCGCGGCGTGGAGGATGTTACCAGGGACACCATATTCCTTGGCCTGTACGAACACAGCTCCAACGTAGCCCAATATCTGGCGCTCGCCGGCGTGCAGATCGAGGATGAGATACTGACGCCTTTCACCCCCGACATCGCTCGAACCGGGACCAGCCTAGTGCTTCTGCACGAATCGCAGGGAAGGAAGGTGTTGGTGGCGCTGGCGGAGAGCCGCCAGGACCTTGGCGACACGATAGAGCTGCTGGAAACGGGCGAATTCAAAGGAGGGCTGCTCAGCGACAACCTCGGCGTGTACCAGGTGTCGACGACAGAGCCTCCCGTGGAGCAGGCGCTTCTACCATAGCGCGGAAGCCAGATGTGAGGAAACGCAATTGGTCATGAAATCAGGGTTACTTTCCGCAGCCGTATTGCTGCTTGCCTTTGCGATTGCCTGCGGCGCTACCAGTCCAGCCCCGTTAGTCCAGCCTGTCGCTCCCGCAACGGCGCCTGACATCGCGCCCGTGGCGTCAAGCCCTCCTCCAGCGGCGCCCAGGCCCTTGGCGACCGCCGTTACGCTTACCGATGCGGAAAAGGCGGCCCTCCAGGAGTTCGCGGCCAGGCACGACAGAATCAATGGCGAGTGGGATGAGGCGCACTCGGCGTTCGACAAGTGGCGCTCGGGGCTCACGGAGTGCAGCGCCAACGCACGGCTGGTCGGCCTGAGGCAATTTTCCAGCGACGCATTCGCCATTCAGGCGCTCGTCCGGTCACTCCCCAGGCAAGAATCGACCCGCCGGCTCGCAGACTCGGTTATCGAGGCGGCGGAATCGGAGGAGGCCGCGTTTCGCTCACTTAGAGACGGATGGACCCCGGCGGATACCGCCCTCTTTGAAGCGGTCGATGAACAGATTTCGAACGCCGAACGCGTTCAGAATCAGCTCAAGGACGACCTCATCGACCTGAAGGGCAGGGCATCGAACGAGTCTCGCGTACTTGTTCTGGCCTTCTCCTTGGAGCTCGACAAGGTGAACGCCGGCTGGGACAAGTTCCACGAGGACTACAACGAGTTTCGGACCGGCGACGGCGCCCTGGCCACGTCCGCCACGGCCATCAGCCGACAGGTCGAGGCATTCAGCCTGATAACCTCCTCGATACGAAAACTGCCTCACGATCCCGTAACGGCGCCAATCACGGATATCCTGTTGGAAGCGGCACAGGCGGAGGAGCTGGCGCTTAGAAATCTGAGGAACCCTCCCGATTCGGGCAACGGCTCGCCGCCACCTCGGCCCTTTGAGGAGCCAGCATTCCCTCTCGACCCAAACGATGCGAGCGAGGAGCCGGGAAACGGTGCCCCTAACGGAGACCAAAACGGCGCAGCGGAAAACGGCTCGGAGGTCGGCTCATTCAGGGATTTCGGCGCGCATATCGTGCGTAGCGACTCGGTCCGACGCCGGGCCGCGGAATCCATCGGCGACTTGCTTATTGAGACCTCTGAGGACAATCGGCGAGCGGTCGACGCCTTCGAGACCGAATACCAGGCACTCGGCACCGAGTGGGCAGGCCTTCATGAGAATTACAAAGAATGGCGGTCTTCCCAGGGGGGCTGTGACACGACGAAGGCGGCACAGAGTCTCTCTCAATTCTCGATCGACTTCTCCAAGGTCGTGAACGATATTAGAAACCTCTCTACCACGCCCTTGCTCAGGCCGATCGGAGAGCTCTTCGTACAGGCCGCCGAAAGGGAGCAGGTTGCGCTGCGGAGCTTGCAATCGGAGTGGCGTCCCTTTGATGCGACTGTCTACGAAGGGATCGACAAAGAACGCCGGACTGGCTCGAAGCTGCGGCGTCAGGTGGCAGCCGGCCTCAGCAACCTTCTGGCAGAGTACTCGTTGAGAGGACCGTAAAGCGAAGGGCCGTGGTCTTTCGTCGCCGGGTAATCTTTCTCCCCGATCGTCCGAGTCCGCGCACCTATTACCAGCTAATATTTCCACCTTTGGCCGTTGCACACGAATTGCCAAGTAAATGCAAATGGAATTATTTCCCGCGATGTGCCCCAGCAAACTCCTGGCACACAAATTGTCTTGTATGATATGAGTGTAATGCGGAGACATCGTCACCTGGGGCGCTGGATTAATGAATTCTCTGGGACTTGATTCTTATGGACCCGATCTCTTCGCACGCTGAGGAGGACCGTTGGTTAAGCTCGCTGACGTAGAAGATATAAATCTACGTGTGGAACAAGAAGTCAAGTTTGTGCAGATACTGCTGGCCGAGGTCAAAAAGGTCATTGTCGGACAGGATGCCCTGCTGGAGCGTGTGCTCATAGGACTTCTCGCTGACGGCCACGTCCTGCTGGAGGGTGTGCCGGGACTCGCGAAAACACTTCTGGTCAAGACGATAGCCAGTGCGATTCAGGCCAAGTATTCGAGGATACAGTTTACGCCTGACCTTCTGCCCGCGGACCTGATTGGTACGCAGATCTACAATCCCAGGACCAACGAGTTCAGTATCCATCAGGGACCTATTTTCGCCAACATCGTACTTGCGGACGAGATAAACCGCGCTCCCGCCAAGGTCCAAAGCGCGCTCCTCGAAGCAATGCAGGAACGCCAGGTGACCATTGGCGACACCACCTACAAGCTCGGGGAGCTGTTTCTGGTGTTGGCCACGCAAAACCCTATTGAGCAGGAAGGGACCTATCCGCTGCCCGAAGCCCAGGTCGACCGCTTCATGCTAAAGGTGATCGTCGACTATCCTTCCAGGGAAGAGGAGAAGGAGATAGTCGAACGGATGACCAGAGAACCAGACCCGCCGGTTTCGGCGGCGATACACGCTGATGCCATCATACGGGCGAGGAAGGTAATTCGGGATATCTACGTAGACGAAAAAATCAAAGACTATGTTCTGGACCTTGTAATTGCCACCCGGGACCCGGCCAAGCGGCAGCTGAGTGAGCTAAAACCATATATCGAATTCGGAGCGTCTCCAAGGGCGAGCATCTATCTCGTGATGGCGGCGCGGGCGCGTGCTTTCCTGAAAGGCAGGGCATACGTTACGCCGGAGGATGTCAAGCAGCTGGCTCCGGATGTGCTGCGACATCGCATCATCATCACCTATGAGGCCGAAGCGGAAGAGGTCACCTCCTCTGATATAGTCCAGCGGATACTGGACCACGTGGAAGTACCGTAGCTTGCTGACCGCAGATCTGATGAAGAAGGTCCGGCAGATCGAGATCGGCACCCGCCATCTCGTCACCGAGAGCTTCGCAGGCGAGTACCATTCGGTCTTCAAGGGCCAGGGAATGGAATTCGACGATGTCCGTCCGTACAGTCCGGGCGACGACATCAGGATGATCGACTGGAACGTTACCGCCCGCATGGGCTCTCTCTTCATCAGGCGCTACAAGGAAGAGAGGGAGCTGACCGTAATGCTGGCGGTGGACGCCAGCGGCTCGTCGGACTTCGGGACCGTCAACAGGTACAAACGGGAGCTTGCCGCCGAGCTGGGCGCGGTGCTGTCCTTCGCCGCGACTCAGAACAACGACAACGTTGGCCTGCTGATTTTCACGGACCAGATCGAGATGATGATGCCTCCCCGAAAGGGAAGACGGCATGTTTTGAGGCTGATTCGTGATCTGCTGGCCTTCGTTCCCCGCTCGCGCGGCACCGACATAAGGCTCGCCTTCAACACGATCAATCGAATCATCAAGAGACACAGCGTCGTCTTCGTCATATCCGACTTTCTGGCGGACCCTGAGATCTATCGAAGCTCTCTGAGTATCACGAGCCAGCGCCACGATGTCATCGCCATAGACGTCAGCGACCCTCTGGAGCGGGAGATACCAAAGGTCGGGCTCATGGCCCTGAAGGACGCGGAGACCGACGAAGTTAGCTGGGTCGATACGGATAGCCGCCGCTGGCGAGACGACTTTGCCAGGCGCGTCGAAAGCATGGATAATTTGAAGAGCCGTACCTTCGAAAGCCTGGGAGTGGACTACGTAAAGGTCTCCACGGACAAGGACTACGTGTCCGATTTGACGGCCTTCTTCCGGAAACGCTCAAAACGTAGGCCTCGTTAGATTCAACGATCCCGTTAACAAAATCGCATTCCTGAACGCCGCAATTTGAAGACCTGCGAACATGACATTTCCAAGCATCAGATTTATTGCCGCAATCCTAATTTTGTCTGCGACTCTTCTCGTGGCCCCGAGGCAGGCGCAGGCGCAGACGCCGTCCGAACTCGACGTAACCATGACCGCCGGCACGAGCCAGCTCACCGTTGGGGACCCGGTTACGCTGACGGTCCTGGCCTCGTACCCCTCCGGTTATACACCGGTGTTTCCGAAGGTGCCAGCAAAGTGGGGTGAGCTGGAGGTGAAGGACCAGAGCGCGGTGCAATATGGGGCCGGTCCCGCAGGAACGCAGACCGCCCAACAAGAGATCGTCGTGACCTTATTTTCTTTTGGCGCCTGGGATACGCCTGAGTTTACCGTCACCTTTGTCGATTTCGCCGGGGAGACGGAAGCCGTATCATCAGCGCCCGTAACTCTTGAAGTGCTATCCCTTCTACCGGAGGGCGCGGACCAGCTACGCGATATCAGGCCCCAGGCCTCCGTGCATTTCCCCTTCCTGCAACCGTGGATGATCGTAGGCCTTGTTGGGCTGGGCATGGCATTCGTGGGCATCCTCGCATACGTCATCCTTCCGGCATGGCGATGGGCCGGGGTGAGATTTCAAAAAGAAAAGGAACTGCCAACCCCATTTCAACTGGCACACGATGAGTTCAGAGAAATCGAAACGTCCGACCTTCCGGGAAGAGGACTCGTCGCGGACCACTACGCGCTCGTTTCGGGCGTCGTCCGTCGCTACCTCGAAAGGGAATACGAAGTGTCCGCCCTGGACCACACGACCCGTGAGATCGGCGTCGCCCTGGAGCTCACATCGGTACCCAGCGAAGATATCGACCGCATTACCCAGCTCCTGGCCATGGCTGATCACGCAAAGTTTGCGAGGTTTTCGATAGAGATCGAATCGGCAAGAGATTTCACGAGGAAAGCCCGAGATATAGTCGAAGTGATAACACCGGTGGCGACGTGGACGGGACGAGAGGGCGGTCAGGTCCGATGACGCTGGGCAACGTAACGATTATCTTTGCCAATCCCTGGCTGCTGTCGCTCATCCTCCTTATTCCAGTATTTGCCGTATATCTGGCGTGGAGAGGCAAGTCCTACGAATATCCAGGGCTTCGCTACGCATATAATCCGCTGACGGTTTCAAGCTCCCGCTCGTGGAAGCTGAGATTCCGATGGTTGATGCCGGTGCTTCGCTCCCTGGCGATAGTGTTGTTAATCATAGCGTTCGCGCGCCCACAATCCGGAGAGGCCAGCGAAGTCGTCGAGCGCGAGAGCCTGGACATTGCGCTGGCGCTGGATATTTCCGGAAGCATGTCCGCGCTGGACTTCGAGCCTCTAAACAGGTTGGAGGCGGCCAAGGAGGTCATTACAGACTTCATAAACAGGCGCGAGGACGACAGGATCGGCCTCGTCGTTTTCTCCAGGTACGCTTTCATCCACAGCCCGCTGACTATCGACCATCAGGCCCTGCATTTCCTCGTGGGCGAGATACGCCTGGCGGGCGACCTGGGCATAGACGACGGGACTGCGTTGGGCATGGGGTTGGGGAGCGCCGCAAATCTGCTCAAAGACTCCCCTCTTGAGAGCAAGGTAATTATCCTCTTGACCGACGGAGTCAACACCACGGGAGAGATCGATCCCATAACCGCCGCGGCTGCCGCCAAGGCACTGGATATAAAGGTGCACACGATAGCAGTGGGCAGACCGCGCGCTGAGAGAGTCGCGGAGGTAGGGGCGGAAGGCGACGGTGGCTCGCAGGAGGAATACGAGCTAGATGAGGCGACACTGCGGAAGATCGCGGAGCTGACTGGTGGAATGTTCTTTCGCGCAACAGACGGAGATGATCTGAAACGAGTCTACGTTGAGATCGACAAGCTGGAGACGTCCAAGATCAGAGTGCGTTCGTTTACCCGCTTCCAGGAGCTCTGGGGCTGGCTGCTGTTTGTCGGTGGAGGTCTGCTGATGTCCGAGGTCATATTGAGCCATACCGTATTTCGCAGAATTCCGTAGGCGGACGCTGAAGAGAAGAGTATCTACGTATGAATCTAGCAGTCCGGTCGTTCTGATATGAGATTTGTCGAGCCACAGGTGCTGTACGCGCTGCTGCTCTTGCCTGCGATCGCCTCCTTCCTGTTCTGGGCGACCATGAAAAAGCGGGAGGCCATTGCAAAGCTGGGCGACGAGGCGTTGCTCAGGGATCTGAGCCCGCCGAATCCCCAGCAGGCGCTCAACCTGAGATATGCCGTATGGATGCTGGCCATGGCACTGATCATATTCGCCGCCGCCAGACCCCAGTGGGGCGCACAGGTCCAGACGCTCGAGCGCGAAGGCGTCCAGATAATGCTGGTCCTGGATGTCTCCGAAAGTATGCTGGCGGACGACCAGACTCCCAACCGGCTCACCAGAGCGAAGATAGATATCGTCGACCTGATGGGTCGGCTGGAGGGAGATGAGATAGGGCTCGTGCTATTCTCGGGAGCCAGCTTCATTCAGTTCCCGTTGACCTTCGACTACTCAACGGCCCAGAGCTTTCTACAGCGGGCCGGACCAGAGGTGATATCGAGACCGGGGACCGCCATCGCCGAAGCAATCGAGACGGCCCTGGTGGGGTTGGACCTGGATAGCGATGGTCAGAAGGCCATTATCCTGCTGACGGATGGGGAAAACCAGGAGGGTGATCCCGTCGGTGCGGCACGAGTGGCCGCGCAGAGCGGAGTGAGCGTATTCGCGGTGGGTTACGGCTTCCCCCAGGGACAGACGATACCCATTATCGACCGCTTCGGTCAGAACATCGGATTCAAAACGGACGCCAATTCCCAGAGAGTAATAACCAGCCTGGACGAGCCCGCTCTACAGGAGATCGCCCAGGCCGGAGGCGGACGCTACCTGAGAGCGAGCCAGAGCAACGTTGTCGAGCTGATTCAACGAAATCTCGACGGGCTCGAAAGGGCCAGCTTGGAAC
>JADFKI010000113.1 GCA_022565015.1 Chloroflexota bacterium | reverse complement strand
GAGAGCGCAAGAAGATCTTCAACGTCCACTTCCGCAACATCGTCGGCGGGTTCCTGAATTTCACGGAGACGTATATCGACGACGGGGACGTGGACATGCTCAAAGCGGCGCGGGTATATAAGGAGGTCGACTACCCTTACATGCTCATGCCCGACCACGTGCCGCAGATGTCGGGCGACAACGGCAAGATGGTGGGCTTCGCCTATACCTACGGCTACATCAAGGCCATCATCGCGGCGGTGTGAATCGGGAGCGAGAATAACTCTCTGGAGTGTCCTCCCTCCCCACGCGGTCCGATGAATCGGACTCCGGCCGCCTCAGGCCGATCAATTCAAGGAGTCTGAGGAGGGAGTTAGAGAGAGGGGACGACGAATCACCCTCATTGTGCAACCGGGCACATGGGTGACACTTAGACCGGGTACATTGGTAACACTTTTATAGGGGTACGTTGGACGCTATGCGTATGATCATCCAAGAGACCTATGACCAAAGGTCCAAAGCGGATATTCCAATAACGTTCGTCCTGTGGCGACAACCCTACGGGCTCCCCCCTGAGAGCCTCGCTCAGGTAGATTTTGTCCCTTTTCCATTTGATCTCTCCGTTGGTACGCACTCGTCGCACCGTGACGCCGACCTCGTACTCTGGAGCGGATGCCTGGCCAGGATAGGAGCGCAGCGACGAATGGTACCGACGAGCGGGAGGCTGCTAGAGGGAGGGGGCCACCTTACACCCCCATCGAAACCTTCTTCCCGCGCCTGGGGGAGGACCTCTCCATTTACTCAAATCTGTGGTAGGCCTGATAAAGCAGCGACTGGTCCTTTTCTTGATTGTCTCGCAATATTGCCCTTACAGCATCTTCATCGTCGTAAGGCATGATTGCGTGAAGTTCGAGATTTCTGGACAGTGCTTTCATTCCTCTGGTCATATAGACCGCAAGGCAGGAGATTCCAACGACCGCCGCGGACTGCCGTCTTACCAGCTTTATCAATCCTCTCATTTGCTCGCCCGTGTCTATCCAATCGTCTACTACGAGAACGCGCGCATCTTTGGCAAGCACGTTCCTGCCAAGTTCGAATTCTTAGGGTTCGCCTGTGTAATCTACGAAGGAGGTCCGCATTATGAATTTTCTTTTCGATGGCAGACGGCCTCCTTTTCTAGCCGGAACAAATCCGGCGCCTATTTTGTAAGCTACAGCGCATCCGAGCGCGAACCCCAGCGACTCAGGACCAATAACGACATCAATATCGCGGTCCATGAAGGGGTCCGCCAGGTCATCTATCAAATTGCTCAGTACATCCATATTTCTGAACAGAGTCGTGAGGTCCGGCTTCTTTACCCCTGGCCTACTGCGCCAGTTTATGTACTGATTGTATTAAAGAAAATCCATGTTTGCCTCCAAGCACAGGTCTCGGATATACGATATTCTGCGTGGAACCGATACGATGCGTCTTGATTCACTGGTGGCCACTACAGCATCGCCTCGTTCAGCGTGACGCCGAAGCCGGGAGCGTCCGACGGCGCGATGTAGCCGTCCACGGCTTTGGGCGCGTTCAGCCAGAGCTCGTCACGCTCGGCGACGATCTGGTCGTTGTGGACCTCTGCCAGGTCCATGCAGTCGCTGCCGACGATCAGGTGCAGGCCCCAGACCTCTCCCCCTCTATGCGGCGACACGGGTATGTCGTGCCGGCGCGCGATATCGAGAATGCGCAGGCCCGCCGTTATGCCGCCGCACCAGGTCAGATCGGGCTGCCACACGCCCAGCGCTCCCGCCGAAGCGATGTCTCGGAACCCATGGTGCGAAAACTCGTGCTCGCCCCCGGCGATAAGCGTCGGCTTCACCTTGTCCCGTAGCGCCGCCTGTCCTTCGAGGTCGTCCGGGTTAAGAACGTCCTCGAACCAAAACAGGTTGAACTCGGCGAGACGGCGCGACATTTCCAGCGTAACTTCGCCGTCCCACGACATGTAGCAGTCGACCATGATCATGGCGTCGGCACCGTACAGCTCTCTAGCCCTATTCGCCCGATTGACGGCATCCTCATAGTCGGCCTCGTCTCCCGTCCAGCGATGGGCAAATTTCGTGGCCATGAAGCCCTTCTCGCGGTACAGCTCCGAGTTCTGGCCGGTCGCGTAGGCGAACGCCCTTTGCTTCTTAAGGCCGCCACACAGGGCGTAAACGGGAATTCCCTCCGCCTTGCCAAGCAGGTCATAGAGGGCAAGGTCGATTCCGCTCAGCGCCATTATGGCGAGCCCCTTGCGACCGTAGGGCAGCGATGCGTCGTAAAGCGCGTCCCAGATGCCTTCTATATCCAGGACTGAATCGACCCTTCTCCCCACGATGAGCTCGCGGAAGTGCCGGTTGACGATCTCCACCGAAGCCACGCCCCCACCTCCATACCCTAGACCCACAACGCCCGCATCCGTCTCCACGCGCACGACTATCTGCCAGAAGTGCGTACGCCACGACGGCACGACATGCCTGTAATTGGGATAGACCGCCTTGACGTCCGTTATCCTCATCTCTAGCTCCAACTACCTGATGGCAAGACATGCTAACCGCTGACGGCATCTCATACAAGGATACGAGGCTTCGGCCAGGGCCTGTGGTATCATTCAACGGTCAACTTTCGACCTGTACAAGTGATTCTTTTCAGCCTGATGGTGCCCTTCCGAGGAATGACATGACCTACGAGCAGATACTCACGGAGACCAGGGGCAGGGTCGGCCTGCTGACCCTCAACCAGCCCGACAAGCTCAACGCCATGAGCAACGTCATGAACCGCGAGCTCCGTAGGGCGATCTCAGCCTGGAACGCCGACGACGCCGTGGGTGCCATCGTCATTACCGGCGCCGGACGAGGCTTCTGCTCCGGCGCGGACATCGGCAGGTTCGAGGACGTGGTCCGGGGAGACGCGGCGGAAACGTCGGCCTATCCCTCGGAGACGGAGTGGGTCGACCTCGTGCGAGCGTCGAAGCCGATCATCTGCGCCATCAACGGCGCGGCCGTCGGTCTGGGCATCACCTTCACTCTGCCCTGCGACCTGCGTGTGGCGGCCGAGGGCGCGCGCATTTCCTTCCGCTTCGTGCGTATTGGGCTGACGCCTGAGATGGCCAGCACTCACTACCTCACGAACATGGTCGGCATGGGTAACGCCCTGGAGCTGATGCTCACGGGCAAGTTCGTCCTCGCCGACGAGGCTGAAAGGATGGGGCTCGTCAATCACGTCTACCCTGCGGAGTCGCTCGTGGACGAAGCCGTGAAGCTGGCCCAGGAGATCGCGGCAAATCCCGCCTGGCACCTGGAGCGTGTGAAACGCCTGGTGCACGAGAACTACATGGAGCGGGACGTCGGCTGGGTCCTGAGGCGCGAGAGGGAGATATTCGGCCAGGCCCAGCGTTCCGACGCCCACAAAGAGGCGCTCATCGCCTTCAGAGAGAAGCGAGAGCCCAACTTTCACGGATAAGAGCGGCGGGGCAGGCCTGGCCGAATGCGCGGGATAGGAAAAGTCTACCCCCATCAAGGGGGAAGGAATATGTCCTCTCTCCCGCGCACTGGGGGAGAGTTAGAGAGGGGGCCTCGGTTACGCCGCAACCCAGAAGAAAGTTCAAATGGACAGACCCGTAATCGCACTTACATCCAACACCCTTAAGTACGCCGTGAGCTACGCCGACGCCGTAGAGCGCGCCGACGGAGAGCCGTGGGTGATCACGCCCGACGATAACGTTTCACCCAAAGATGTCCTGGAGCGCGCAGGCGGTCTGGTGCTGTGCGGCGGCGAGGACGTTCACCCCAGCTGGTACGGCGAGGAACCCTTGCCGGACGTCGAGATGCGTTACAACGCCGCCCGCGACTCGTTGGAGATACCCCTCCTAAAGGCGGCCCTCAACGCCGATTTTCCCGTATACGCCATATGCAGGGGCATGCAGGTGCTGAACGTAACCCTTGGCGGGAGGCTCATCCAACACATGGAGGGGCACAGCGCGTACGAGGAAGACGGCAAAGAGCTTTCGCAGTACCACCGCATCTACATCTCGCCCGGAAGCAAGCTCGCGGCGGTAGTCGGCTCAGGGGGATTCGTGAGGGTAAACAGCCGCCACCACCAGGGCATCAAGGAGCCGCAGAAGTCGTCCGAGCTGCTTGCGTCCGCCTATTCCCTGGAGGACGGCTACATCGAAGCGCTGGAAAGCCCCGTACACCGTTGGGTTATCGGCGTCCAATTTCACCCCGAACGACGCATGGAGGTGCCGCCTCACTTCGACCGACTGTTTCAGTCGCTGGTGGAGCGTGCCGCAGAGGGCGTTCGAGCCGCGCAATAGCCCCGACCGCGCCTAAATAGTGATGGTAAAATCGGTATTATTCTGTTAGGATACCGATAGTACGAATGTTCTCAGCTTTCCATAAGCCGAGCGGGAGAAAGTACGACATCGCGTACCCTTCAATCCACAGAATCGCTCACACTTTCGGTAACTCTCTTAGTCTACTTCACAGAAATATCGGACCGGACTCTGGTCGGCAGGGCAACGGCGACTCGGCCGCGAATTCCACTTCCTGGATAAGGTAACTCGGGGGTCACTTTATGGTCACTCAAAAGACGGCATATGGGTTCATAAAGCCAACGGAAATCGAAGACGAGATGCGCACCGCCTACCTCGACTACGCTATGAGCGTAATCGTGTCCCGGGCGCTTCCGGACGTTCGCGACGGCTTGAAACCCGTACAGCGGCGCATTCTATACGCCATGCACGAGCTGGGCATGAGGCCCAACACTGCTTATAAGAAAAGCGCCCGCCTTGTCGGCGAGGTACTTGGCAAATACCATCCCCACGGCGACCAGTCCGTGTACGACGCGATGGTACGATTGGCCCAGCCGTTCAGCATGAGAATGCCTCTGGTAGACGGCCAGGGCAACTACGGTAGCGTAGACAACGACCCTCCCGCCGCCATGCGTTACACGGAGGCCCGACTTACCGCTATCGCCGAGGAGATGCTCGCCAGCCTTGACCAGGACACCGTAGATTTCATAGACAATTTCGACGGCTCACTTCGCGAGCCCGTGATACTCCCCTCGCGACTGCCGAACCTCCTGATAAACGGCGCCTCGGGAATCGCGGTTGGCATGGCAACCAACATACCACCGCATAACCCGACCGAGATCTGCAATGCCATTGTTCATCTCATAGACCATCGCGACGCCACGGTCGAGGACTTGATGAAATTCGTCAAGGGTCCCGACTTTCCCACGGGCGCGACGATCATGGGAACAGAAGGCATCAAGAACGTCTACATGACCGGCCGCGGCCAGATAATCGTCCGCGCGAAGGCCGAGATCGAGCCCATCGACAAGTCCAATCGCATGCAGATCATCGTGAGAGAGCTGCCCTATCAGGTCAACAAGGCCGCGTTGGTAGAGAAGGCCGCCAATCTGGTAAAGGAAAAGCGCCTGGACGGCATCTCCGAGATTCGCGATGAGTCGGACCGCGACGGCATGAGAATCGTGTTCGAGCTGCGAAGCGGCACCCAGCCGATGGTCATCTTGAACAACCTCTACAAGCTGACGCCGATGCAGTCCTCGTTTTCGGCCAACATGCTGGCGCTGGTCGAAGGCTCCCCCGTCGTCATAACGCTGAAGAACGCCCTTCAGCACTTTATCGACTTCCGGCAGACGGTCGTCACCAGGAGGTCGGAATACGAGCTGAGGCGAGCGCAGGAACGCGCCCACATACTGGCCGGGCTGCGTATTGCCATAAGCAACCTGGACGACGTCATCGCCCTCATAAGGGGCGCAGCGGACGCCGATGCGGCCAAGACCGGTCTTATAGAGCGCTTCGGCCTGGACGAAGCGCAGGCCCAGGCGATCCTGGATATGCAGCTGAGACGCATCGCTACCCTGGAGCGCGAGCGACTCGAACGAGAATACCAGGAGCTTCAAGACAGAATTCGGGGACTCCAAGAGCTTCTCGCCGACCCCTCCAAGATATTGAAGGAAGTGAAGAAAGAGACGAAGGAGCTGAATAAGAAGTTCGGTCAGGAGCGCAGGACCGATATCAGCAGCCAGGCCCACGACATCGACCGAAGAGAGCTTGAGGCCCATGAGCAGGTCGTGGTGACGCTGAGCAAGGGCGGCTACATCAAGCGAATACCCGCCGACACGTACAGAAATCAGCACCGCGGCGGCAGGGGCGTCATCAGCATGAACACGCGCGACGACGATCCCATAAACCAGATACTGGTCGTCGACACCCATGACGAGCTGCTGTTCTTCACGAATACCGGAAGGGTGCTTCGTATGACCGCCTACGAGCTGCGGGCCGACGTATCGCGAAACACCAGGGGCGTGCCGCTGGTCAACGTAATCCCTCTCACTGACGTAGAGCGGGTGAGCGCCGTAATCGGGACGGAAAGCCTGGAACACGACGACATGTATGTGGTGATGGGCACTCGAAGGGGCAGCGTTAAGAGGATGGCCCTGAGCGCAATATCATCCATACGGCCGTCGGGCCTCATCGTAATGAACCTCAGGAAAGGCGACGAAGTGGTCGCCGTCCGGCTGGCCACCGAAGCTGAAGACGTCATAATGGTGACGGAGCAGGGGATGTCCATAAGGTTCGCGGTCACCGATGTGACGGCCCGACAGAGGGCTGCCGGCGGCTTGAAGGGGATCACCCTCCGCCGAAGCGACCTCGTCGTTGCTATGGACATAGTTAACGACGATACCAGGCTTCTAGTGATCAGCGAACAAGGATTCGGCAAGCTGACGAGAATGAGTGAGTATCGGAAACAGGGCCGAGGCGGCGTGGGCATAAAGACGTTCAACATCAGGACCAAGACAGGTAAGGTCGCGGCCGCGGCCGCCGTGGACGCCAGCAAGGAGGTCTACGTGGTCTCGGAGAAGGCGCAGGTGCTCCGGACCAGCCTGTCGGAGATCTCGAGCATGGGCAGGGCGACCCAGGGAGTAACGATATTCAAGCCCCAGCCCGGAGATGCCGTGGCCTCGATTGCAGTCGTTAGCGATCTCGACAAGGACATGGACAAGGGCAAGCAGATCCCGCTCAGGGGAGGGTCTAAGAACGGCAAGACGGAGAAGTAGGCCAGATTACGCTAAACGGGGTACGAAGACCTTCGACCGAGCATCGAGCTCCCTGGCCTTGAAAGAAGATGGACCGATAGTCCTGAGGACTATCGGTCCATCCATTATCTAAGGGTAACCTATAAGCAGCTACGGCCGTTGAAATATACAGACCCTGATTCAACTTTCCGACATCAGACTAAGGGGAGGATAATCGCCCCGGCCATTTAGCCGACCTTGAGGAACTCCTGCCAGTGTTGAAAAATATCCTTGCGACCAGATATATGACGCGACCACCTCTCTCCGCGATTGCTGGAATCGGACTCGCCATCTTGCTGACGGCGTGCGGCGCCGACATCGTACCTACGCCGATTCCCGGGCTTCCCCTCGCAACCGTCGAGCCGACATCGACGCCGACCGTTGAAATCCAGCCTTCCCAAACACCTACCTTCGAGCCGCAGGGGCTGTTGCCGACGGCCTTACCTTTCCCTACGAGAACGCCCAGTGCGACGCGGACGCCCGTTCCTTCGGCGGATGCGCAGCCCGGCACTTCCCAATCTGATGCCAGGCCATCTCGGCCGCTGGCGGAGCTGTCGGAGAGGATGGCCGACAACGCCATCGCTTTCCTCACGAGCTTCACCGAGGACCACAGCCCCAGGGCGAGCGGCACCGAGCAGGAGAAGGCCGCCGCAGAGTTTCTTGCGGCAATGCTCCGCGACCTGGGCTACGACGTCGAATTGCAGTCATTCGAGGTTGATATCATTGCCAGGGACGTTCCGTTCCTGTCGCTGACGTCTCCCGAGGACCGAACGTTCCGAGGTATTCCGTTCACATTGTCGGGGGAAGGCGAGGTCGAGGCGCCACTAGTCTTCGTCGAAAAGGCGTTCCCAGATGAGGTACCCGAGTCCGGCCTGGATGGGAAAATCGCCCTAATCGAGCGCGGAGACATCACCTTCGAGGAGAAGGTAAACCGGGTTGCGGAAGCGGGCGCCATAGCCGCCGTTGTCTTCAACAACGTACCCGGCCTCTTTGGCGGCACGCTCCGCACCGACGGCGAGATTCCGGCTGTTTCCATCTCCCAGGAAGACGGTGAAGACCTCCTTGGCCTTATGGAAGAGGGTGACGTCGTGGCGAAGGTCCGCGTCGTCGTCGAGACCAGGGACACCCAGAACGTCGTGGCCCAAAAACAAGGGACGGCGGGAGACGGTAAGGTCGTGGTTCTTGGCGGCCACTACGATACGGTCGCCGACACTCCGGGCGTCAATGACAATGGCTCCGGCATCGCCACGATGATGGCGATTGTAGAGGAGATCGCCGACAACAGCTACCCTTTCACGATTCGTATCATCCCGTTTGGTTCCGAGGAGCTTGGATTGAGAGGCAGCAGACACTACCTGGATACCCTTCAGGACGACGAGATCGATTCCATTATCGCCATGTTCAACTTCGACGCCCTCTCCAGCGGGCCGGCGGTGGGCATCATTGGCGACGCTTCCCTGACACGCGTGGTCATCGGGCTGGGTGATGCCAACGGATTCGAGGTCTTGCGGCGCCAGGGGCTGCGCGGCGGCAGCAGTGATCACGCCTCCTTTCAGTCCGCAGGCGTGCCGGTGATATTCTTCATGGCCGACGACTTCTCTCGTATCCACACGCCCGATGACACGCTTGAGTTCGTACAGCCGGAGCTAATGGGACGGCATGCGGCGCTGGCCATAGGCCTACTGGACGACCTTGCACGGCAACAGTAGCTCTACAGTCCGCGATGCTGCGTCCTGACGTTGGTGCACCGATGTTAGCCGAGGCCGGCTGGCGGGTTATCCTATTTTAGGGCCGCAAACGCACCGAATATCCGTTCAATCCGTTTGCCAACCAACCGGACTCCGAAGTACACCAAAAAGCGACTTGTCCCACTATTATGCGTGGCATATAATAAAAACTGGTGTAATCTTTTTACGAGGAAGGTCGATTCGATACTCTGATAGCGGTCTTACCTGTAGACCGCAATTTACCGCCCTTGATTTGACGCATGACTACTAGCAAAAGAGACTACTACGATGTTCTGGGGGTATCCAGAGGCGCCTCAGACGAAGATATAAAAAAGGCCTTCCGCAAGCTGGCCATGGAGTACCATCCTGACCGCAATAAGAGGGATGGTGCGGAAGAGAAGTTCAAGGAGATCAACGAGGCCTACCAGGTCCTCTCCGACTCCAAGAAGCGGACGGCCTACGATCAGTTCGGCCACGCCGGAATAACGGGAAACGGCGCCGGAAGAGGGTTCGAAGGCTTCGAGAACTTCGGCGGCTTCGGCGACATATTCGACGCGTTCTTCGGCGGCTTCGGCGGATCTCGCAAAGGTGGCCGGCAGGATACCGCGAGGCGGGGCGCCGACCTGCGATACTCCATGACTATCGACTTCGAAGATTCGGTATTTGGCGCCGAGGAGGACATAGAGCTTCAACGGACCGAAGTCTGCTCCACCTGCAAGGGCAGCAGAAGCGAGCCGGGCAGCTCGCCTACCACGTGCTCCAATTGCAGGGGCAGCGGGGAGGTGCGCCGCGCACACCAGAGCGTATTCGGCCAGTTCGTTCAGGTCGTCGCCTGCGCGGTATGCCGTGGCGAAGGACGCATAATCAGCCAGCCTTGCAAGGCGTGCCGGGGCAGTGGGTCCGAACGCAGAAATCGAAAGATCGAAATGACGATTCCCGCGGGCATCGAGGACAGCACAGAGGTAAGGCTGAGGGGCGAGGGTGAAGCGGGTAGCAACGGCGGCGCTCCGGGAGACCTGTACATCGTCGTTCGCGTCAGGCCTCATGAGTTTTTCAGGCGCGAGGGGTACGATATCCTGTACACGCAGCACATCAACGTGTCTCAGGCGGCGCTGGGCGCGACTATCTCCGTGCCAACGATCTTCGGGGATGCCCATCTCGACGTTCCCGAGGGCGCGCAGTCGGGCGATACCGTTCGCATGCGGGACAAGGGCGTACCCTATATGAAGAGCACTCGAAACGGCGACCAGATAGTGCGACTGATCGTGGACACACCCAAGACCCTCACGGAAGAACAGCAGCGACTGTTCCAACAGCTGGCGGAGAGCTTTGGCGACGACTCCGCGGAGAGTCTCAACGACAAGAGCGGCTTCTTCGACAGGCTAAGGGACAAGCTGGGCGGCAGCGACTAAATGCCTATCCGAAAACCTCATTTGGACGTTTTACGGTCCTTCGACAATGCTCTCCGTAGCGGCGGAGTCCGGCGATATACATTCCTAGGAGTCGGACAGGACGAACGGAAGATTGCCCGTTCGTGGTGAGCTTGTCGAACCACTCGTGGCAGTTTTCGGATTGGCATTAAGGCATTCGAACATGTTTAGGTCCCATACTCCGCCCATACAACTAAAGTAAGGTAAAGCGACTTGCAGTGGCTAGAGCTTAGTGTAACGACACCTCAGGAGTTCGTA
>JADFKI010000112.1 GCA_022565015.1 Chloroflexota bacterium | reverse complement strand
AGACGCTGAGGGGGCACCGGCAGCGGGTCCTGATCGTACAAAAGGACCCTCCACTACGAGATTGGTGAGCGCGTGATCAATATCAAGAGAATACCACTATATCTATTGCTTTCGGTCTTGCCGGCAGTGGTTTTATTTGCGTTGGGAAATTCCACCGCAGGGGCCCAGGCGCCGACGATTTCGGTGGAACTGAAGCCCAGTATCCTGCACTTGAACGAAGAGTTGGAGATCATCGTAAGAGTCGCAGGCGCCGGTGAAGTGTCCTTGCCGACGCTGCCTCAGATAGATGGACTCTCATCCCTTGGGGATCCCAAAGTGACGAGTCAGATCAACACTACGGGAGCCAAGTCGACTCAGAAGTCGAAGCATATATATCGCTTCAGGGCTACTAAAGTAGGCCAGATAACGATTGGTGCGATTCGAGTCAACATCGGAGGTACGGAAGTTACTACGGATCCCATCCAGATAGAAGTACTAGAGTCGAGCGGAGCCGCTTTTGTTGTGCCTGAAGGCCTGACGGGCCAGGACTACCTCGTCGAGGCGGTCGTTGACAACTTGACGCCTTATGTTGGCGAGCAGGTTCTATATGTTTTCAGATATTACGGCAAGCAGCCGCTACCGTCGTACAACCCTCCTCCTTTCACCGGGTTCTGGAAGGAGCCCCAGCCGGCACGCAATGAAGATTCATACTTTATAGCTGGTCAGACGTATTACGTATATGAGCGGCAGACAGTGCTCTTTCCCGCTACGTCCGGCACAATGGAGATAGGTCCGACAAGCCTCGCGATCCCTTCCGGCTCCGGAGGGGAGCTCGAGACAATCCAGACGCTGCCGTTGAGCATTGACGTCAAGCCCCTTCCTCCTGGGGCGCCCATCGGCTTCAACGGCGCCGTCGGCGACTTCACAATCAGCGCCGATATCAGATCGATAAGCGGAGACGTCAATCAGCTCATTACGCTTACCTTCACTCTTCAGGGGCGCGGAAATATCGGTCTACTGCCGGACCCCAGCTGGCCCGAAACACGCGAGCTAAAGGCTTTTACAAGCACGCCTGAGGTCACCACGAGATTCGATGACGGCTTATTGCAGGGCACTCGAATCTACGAGCGGCTGCTCGTGCCCCAGATTACCGGAGACTTCGTTCTGCCTCCCATCACCTACGCTTTCTTTGACCCTGTTGCGGAAATATACAGAGAGGTCTCCACCGCGGGAATACCGATTTCAGTCGTTTTGGGCGAAGACGCTCCAATTGAAATACTCGCTCCAGGCCTGAAGGACATCATGGCGGCGCCGGCGGTCCTGACCTCGTCAGGCCACCCGTACACCGCCATGCCGATCTACTGGGGAGCCTGGGCCGCGCCTTTACTGGTCTTGTTGACTGCCGGTATCTGGGCGTGGAGGGCGCAGAGGCGAGAGGCTAACGCCCCCCTTGTGCGGCAGCGGCGCGCCAGACGGAATGCAAGAGGAGTCCTGTCTCGAGCACGCAAGACCGGGGGCGACCCGTTCAGCGCCTCCTTCTTATCACTGACCGGCTACCTTGGCGACAAGCTGGACTATCCGGTGATTGGGATGACCGAGGAGAGGCTGTGCCACACTCTCGCGGAAAACGGGTTATCCGACGGGCTAGTGCAGCGGATCCAGACGTGCCTGGCCTCCGACGAGAAGGGCCGCTATGAACCCCTCAGCAATATAAGCGGCAAAGGCGCAGCCCTGATAGACGAGACAGAACAGCTCATAGCGGAGCTGGAAAAGGAATTCAAGAAATGAGGTTGCTTCTCGTATTCGCTGCACTGGTCCCTGTCGGCGTCTTCTTTCTGCTCCAATCTCACGTCGCTGCTCAATCGCCCGACGGAGCCCAGCAGATGCTGACGGCCAACCAGCTTTACGAGGATGCCGAATACGTCGAGTCGGCCAATGTCTACCAGCAACTGGTAGGCCAGGGCTACACCAACGTCAGGCTCTACCATAACCTGGGAAACGCGTACTACAAGCGAGGTGAACTCGGCCGCGCCCTTGTGAACTACCTTAGGGCACAGCGGCTTTCGCCCCGGGACGCCGATGTCAAGGCGAACCTGGAGCTGGCGAGGAGCCAGACGGTAGAGAAGCTGGACCTCAAGAGAGCCCCCCTATTCACTCGCCTGAGCCTGGTAACCGTTCCGTGGATGACCTTCAACGAGACGGCGTTGGCCACGGTGGCGACGTGGTACCTGCTTGCCGTCACATTTGCCGCGCTGGTCTTGATGAGGAGGAAGGGGCCCAGGAAGGCCGTATTCTCGCTCGTACTGGTGTTTCTTCTAATGTTTGGGACCGTGTCGATTATCTTTGGATCGCGTTCGTATGCCGTTGCCACGGGAGAAAGGGGCGTGATCGTGGCGAAGACTACCGAGTTCTCGTCAGGTCCCGGAACCAACTATAAAAGGTTGTCGACACTGCATGAAGGCGCAGAGGCCCGGGTGCTCGCCCGCCGAGGCAGCTGGACCAAGATCGAGCTGTTCGACGCAGGACGGCAGGGGTGGGTAGAGGCCCGTGCCGTCGAAGCGGTGGGCATACCTTAGCCGTTGCAGCCGCCGGCCGGCGACCGATGCTGGACCGGCGATCATGCGTTAGCGTCAGGGCACGGGAAGGCTGGAGAATCCGAATACGGCGGGCAGCTCTGCCTCGCTGGTCGTCGTATCTTGAGACTTGTTTTCAAGTCGCAGTATCTTTACCCTCCACGTTCCGGGTTCGGGGTTGGGTATCTTATAGAACACGTTTGTGTTGCCTACGACTCGTTCAACCCCATCGGGCACCGTCGCCCTGGAGTAAGAAGGCCTCGTGCCGTCGGAGGGCCGGAAGATCTGAATGTCGATTCTTCCTGAATGCCAGTTCAAGGAGAACGTCGCATGGACCTGAAGGGGAGGGACGATAACCGAGTGGAAGATGCTGTCGCCCTGTCCCAAATCGAAACTTTCGCAGCGTCGGCTCTTTACGCCGGCGGCCCTGGAGCGAAGCTGCTGCACCTCGCAGATTAACGTCGTGAGGTCGCTTATCGGTATGAATTCGCCGCCGGTGTCGGCCGCCAATTGGCGCAGGCGTGGCTCGCCCTTCGCCTGATCCCTGACGTTCCCAATACCGATTGTGTAGATTGGCCAGCCATTCTCAACGTAACACTCTTCCGGGTATGTTACCCCGTAGGGTATCCATAGCTCCGTTTCCACTCCGTCGGAAATGAGAATACCGGCTCGACTCGGCGCGCGTCCGTGGTCTACCAGCTCCTGACAGGATACGATCAAAGCTCTGCTTATGCCCGATGCCCTGTTGTCCCCTGGGACGTTCACCTTATCGATCGTATCCCTGAACGCTTTTCTGGAGTTACGGTCGATTTCGGTCAAGGGCGTGACGATAGAGTCGTTGGTAAAGTGAACGGCGCCTACAAGATCGCCTTGAATCGTAGTTGTGAGGTAGGCGAATGCCGCGTCGAACCTCTCCTTGAATGGATCGTCGAATAGAGTGCTGGTCGAGCTGTCGATAATGAGCATGACGTCGATGTTGTTTGCGTATAGATAAGGCCGGCCCTCTTTATCCGGCTTGATCTTATTCCCTTCGGAGGTCTCGGGATCGATGGTGTCGTCAATTTCATCTGTCGGTGTCGGCACGCCGTTGCTGGGTGGTATCTGGTTGGCGTTGGAACCGGTCTGTTCTGAATCGTCTTGCTCGATTCCTTCATCCGGGGCATTCGGAGGCGGATCGTCCAGAGGATCGTCAGGTGCTTCGTCCTTCGGCTCCTCTTCAAGCTCGGTCGCCTGCTGTGGCTTCTCGGACGCGTCTTCGGAGGGTTCCCGACTCGCGGCCAGCGGAGGGGATATGCCACGCACCCGGACGTTTATCTTGACCGCTCCCTCATTCAGGCCCTCCCAAACGTCCAGGGAACGCTCGGGCCTGTCCTGGGTAAACTGGCGGGGTGAAACCGCCGTCGGCTCTTCGGGCTCCAACGATTTCAGAACTTCGATTTTCAGCCAGGCCCGGATGCCGCCATTTGTTTTTTGAATGATGGCTGAACGCGCACTGCCTGCCCTGCGGAGTTTTTCGATGTCAAGGTTCACGCTGGTGTCGGGTATCGGCGCACCCCGATCATCGAGCTCGACCAGGTTGATGACCTCTCTGCTGTAGAGGACGGCAAACCTTGCCACGGGCTGGGTTATGGCATCTCCCGCGGCATCGAATATGCCCCGGTCGAGAATCTCCACTCTTAGATCGGCCAGGAGATCGCCCGTCTTTCTCGCCGCCTCCTCTTCCGCCGCGGGCACGACCGCGACCTGATTTGTGAGACGGTCTATGCTGAAGAGAAATGACTGTACCGGCTCGCTCAGGTCCGATAAATCCACGTTGATTTCGGACACGTTCGTGGCAAGAAGGGCCGTGGCTATGAACGTATCGGTGGTGTCGCGGGCGATCGACTCGAACCTGCCCGGGGAGTAAGGGGCGTCAACGAGGGGTATGGGCGTCAAGGATGAATCATCGCCGCCGCCTTGTCCGAAGCATGCCGAAGCGAAGACCAGAATTGTGGCCGCGAAAACAAAGGCGAAAACCCTGTTTGAAATGCCGCTGATTCGCATGTTGTCCGGGCCTACTCTGCCTTCCAATTCATTTGTCGGCCGCCGACATTCCCGACTGATGGACACAATACCACATATGAAAATTAGCACGGACGTAGTGCGTCCACAAGTCCATATTGGGTGTGTTCTGGTGTGGCTTAAGCTTAGAAAGACGCAACGTCTGAAGTCGCGTCGCTCCCGTTTATCGGCGGCCCCCTTTGTTGAAACGCTGGCCCCCCGCCGCATTGCATTAAGAGCCATGCTCGATTGAACATGTAGTCGACGAATGCCGAAGGGCTTCTGTCATATACAACGTTCAGGAGACATAGAAGTTGCGCGGATGGCCCGTCTGGGTATATATCATAATCGTCCTGGGTATCCTGGTCGTCGTGGCCCTCGGTGTCATCGCGGCCATGCTTTTCGTCACATCAACATCGGGAGGCCCACCTGTACGGCTCGCGGTGGAACGCACCGTAATCCCGCCGACGCCGATTGCTTCATCGCCTACGCCAAGCCCGACTCCGTCTCCCACGGCCACAGCCACGGCGTCGCCGACACCGACTGAGACCCCGGTGCCGGTGCCGACGCCTACGCCTACGCCGTCGCGCCCAACTCCGACGCCCACTCCTATACCGCTATACGTGGAGATTGCGGACCTGGGAGGCGCGGACCTTTTTAACGGACTGGCCTTGAAGAATCCGGAGGGCGTAGACGTGGACAGCGCCGGCGACATATACGTTGCCGACACGGGCAACAATAGGGTTGTCATCTTTGACTCCGATCGCAGTTTTTTGCGGGAGCTGGGAATTGGCCCCGGCCAGCCTGCACTGATAGCTCCAAGGGACGTCGCCGTCGACGAGTCCGGTAACATTTACGTTGTCAGCAGCGGCAACGATCGCATCGTCGTCTTCGACTCTTCCTACGAGTTCGTTGCGAACATGACGCCCGTCGGAAAGGTATTGAGCCGGCCATCCGGGATCGCCGTAGGGTCGGGACTGATCGTTGTAACCAGCAATATGAACAACTCGGTGTTCGCTTTCGACACAAGAAGGGTCTATCTGACGGACTTATCGACCCTGGGCAGCCAGTTCAACGAACCCTGGGGCGTCACGATCGATAGCGCGGGCAACACGATCGTCGTCGACAGTGGCAGCCAGAGGATTTTCACGTTCGATTCCACGCTGGTGCCGACCGGCATGTGGGGAGGGTCTGGTTCGGGGGACGGCCGCTTACGCGCACCCTTCGGCGTTGCGACCGACGCCTTCGGAAATATTTTCGTTGTCGACAGGGGTAAGAACCAGGTCCAGGTCTTTCAGCCCGGAGCCGTCAGACCGGAGTTCGTAGGCCGCTGGGGCAAATTGGGAATAGGCAAGGGTCAGTTCTTGAGCCCGATAGGCATCGCGACAGACAGTGCCGGGCTGGTTTATGTAGTGGACCGGGCCAGCAGCCGCGTGAAGATTTTCAGACACAAGTAGACAGAGCGCCCCTGGCACAGCCTGGCGCCTGACCCTATTCCGACATGGCCTTCAACTGGCTGAAGGATAACCTGGGCTATGTACCTCCGAAGCCGAATGAGGTCAAGGCCGCGCACTCCGTCTGATGCGCTTACATCGTGGAGGCCGCCCCGTCGACGGACGCCTCCTCCAACCTCTCTGAAAAGCCACGGGTTCGCTACTGAGAAGTTATCTCGGACGCTCGTTTGAGTTGACGGTGGCGCCCGCCGTTGCTACACTCCCACACAAAGGCCGTGGAGAGCGCGCATATGGCGAGCGAGCGTATACAGCGGCAGATCGACCGGCTGCTTGACGAGGCCGAGGAGGCCTTTGTTCAACGCGACTGGGATACGCTCCGTAACCGCGCTCAAGACGTGCTGCTCCTGGATTCCGACAATCAGGACGCACGCGCATTCCTGGAGGCCGGGGAAAAGGCGCTTCAAGCCTCATCCGGCGCCGCTTCTGAGTCAACTGACACCGCTTCGACGGCGGAGCCTCCAACCTCGTTGGCCGACGACCGTTTATCGGACAGCGCCCCCTCCTCATTCGCCGACGGCCGCTATGTGGTGCAGAGGTTTCTGGGCGAGGGCGGCAAGAAGAAAGTCTACCTGGCCCATGACGAGCTGCTGGACAGGGACGTGGCCTTTGCGCTCATCAAGACCGAGGGCCTGGACGAAGTCTCCCGCACCCGCATCTCGCGCGAGGCCCAGGCAATGGGCAGGCTGGGCTCGCACCCGCACATCGTCACCGTCTTCGACCTGGGAGAGGTCGATTCGTCCGGCACTGACCCGGTAGACGGATCTACCTTAAAACAGCCCTTCATGGTAACCGAGCTCATGGGCGGCGGTGACGTCGAGGCCATCATCGAGGATGCGCCCGACCACAAGCTTCCCCTGGAGCAGGCCATCAACATCGCCGTGGAGACCTGTCGGGGCCTGGACTTCGCCCACTCCAAGGGCATCGTCCACCGGGACCTCAAGCCGGGCAACGTCTGGTTGACGTCTGACGGCACGGCCAAGATAGGCGACTTCGGCCTGGCAGTGGCCATAGATAAAAGCAGGCTCACGCAGCAGGGCATGATGGTGGGCACCGTGTCCTACATGCCGCCAGAGCAGGCCATGGGCGGTGAGACGACCCCCAAAGCCGACTTGTATTCCCTGGGCGCGATGCTGTACGAGATAGTGACGGGACGCCCGCCGTTCCTGGGCGACGACTCGGTTGCCATCATAGGCCAGCACATCAACACGCCGCCGGTGGCACCCACGTGGCATCGCAGCGACTGCCCCAGGCCCCTGGAGGCGCTGATAATGCGTCTGCTGGCCAAGGACCCGAATGAACGTCCAGAGAGCGCCGCAGACGTCCTGACGGCACTGGAGGCGATAGACCTCGGCCCTTCTGTGGATGCTGCCTCCGCCACAGTAGAAGAGGCCAACGTGCTCGACTCACTGGCGGGCGGCGTGTTCGTGGGCAGGCAGGCCGAGATGGGGCAGCTTAGGACGGCGTTGGAAGACACACTTAGTGGACGAGGCCGCATGGTCACGCTGGTAGGCGAGCCGGGCATCGGTAAGACCCGCACCGCACAGGAGCTGGCGACCTACGCCGGACTGCGCGGCTGCCAGGTGCTGTGGGGGCGCTGCTACGAATCTGAAGGTGCGCCATCGTTTTGCCCCTGGATACAGGCGCTGCGGTCCTACGTCGTGGAACATGATCCGGAGACTTTGCGTCTTGAGTTGGGAACTGGAGCCGTTGATCTGGTTGGAATCATCCCGGAGATATCCGAAAAGCTCCCGGGTCTACCTACGTCTCCCCCACTTCCACCTGATCAGGCTCGCTTCCGGCTTTTCGAGTCTATCACCTCATTTCTAAGGACTTCTTCTCAAAGGCAGCCACTGGTCGTGATTCTGGACAACCTGCACTGGTCCGACCAACCTACGCTGAGATTGATGGAGTACCTGGCGCCCGAGCTAGAGAGAATGCGGGTCCTGATATTAGCGACCTATCGAGATGCCGAGTTGGGCCGACGCCACCCTCTTTCCCAGACCATCGCTGAATTAGGCAAGGAAAAACTGTTCCAGAGGGTCTTTCTTAGAGGGTTGAGCCGTGATGATGCGGCTCGTCTGATCGAGGTCTCCGTTGGTGTCGAGCCACCACCGGGACTCGTAGATGCCGTCCACGCGCAGACCGAAGGCAACCCCCTCTTCATGGGCGAGGTTATTCGCCTACTGGTGCAGGAAGGGCAGCTGGGTACCGAAAAAGCTGATGGGCAAAGAGCGCCGAGCTCATCCGAATCTTGGAGCGTCCGAATTCCTGAAGGCGTTCGAGCGGTCGTGGGAAGGCGGTTGGACTCGCTGCCGGATGCATGCAGCGAGGCCCTGACTATTGCGGCGGTCTTGGGGCGAGAATTCGGTCTGGACCAGCTAGAACGACTGACCGATAACCTTACCAGTGACGAGCTCCTGGACCTGCTGGAGGTGGCGCTGGCCACACGAGTCATAGAGGAGCTTCCTGGAAGTCCAGGCCATTACCAGTTTACGAGCTCTCTCATCCAGCATACTTTGGTCGATGAGCTATCCACTACCCGAAGAGTCAGGCTTCATGCACGAATCGCCGATGAACTGGAGAAGCTGTGGGATGCCCATGCGGAGGCGCATGCTGTCGAGCTAGCCCACCATTTCGGCGAAGCCTCGGCCTTTATCGGTCACGAGAAGCTGGTCCAGTATGCGCTGATCGCTGGGGAGCACGCGCTGGAAGCCTTCGCATTTGAAGACGCCCAGGACTATTTTCAGAGGGCGATTGCAGCGACAGACGACGAGAAAATGGACGACCAAAGGGCGTCTCTATTGTTTGGCCTGGGCCGAGCTCAAGCGGCCATGCTCCGAATGGACGATGCACGGACCAATTTAACCCGCGTCTTTGACTACTACGTCGAAATGGGCGATCTGGAAAGAGCCGTGGCGGTCGCCGAGTACCCGGTTGCCAGTGGAAATGCGGGTTTTCCGGATCTTATTGAACGAGGCCTTGATCTGGTTGAACCTGACTCTCATGCCGCCGGAAGGCTGCTATCGCAGCACGGTCTGACGTTGGGCCTTCGTCGAGCGGACTACGAAGGGGCTATCGACGCCCTTAATCGCGCGTTGGACATCGCACGTAGGGAAGGCGATCTGAATCTTGAGATGTGGACGTTGGCCCGGATGGGGCGAGTCGAGTTCTTCTTCCTGCGTAACGAGGAATGCATCGCAAAAGATGGACAGATCATGGAGTTGAATCGTCGCGTCGGAGACCCCGACATCTCTGCGTTCTCAGGGTTATGCGTGGTGGGCGCTCAAATGTGCGTTGGTGACTCGGAAGGCGCGCGGTCGAATTTGGAGGCCATGCTGTCCACCACCGAAAATGCACGCTTCCGAATCGGTATCGTAACGGCGTTGTGGACCAGTGCGATGTTTCACATGGCGTTGGGTAACTGGGACCAGGTGCGCGAGGCTACGGAAAGAGGGTTAAGTCTCAATTCTGGGCATAGTAGTCTCCAGGACGCTAGGGTTTCCTTGGAGCATACGTTAGGCAATCTCCAGGAAGGGTCCAATTACCTTGATCGTGTAGTCGATAGGATTCGGGCGAATCCTCCTGGTGACATATTTTCCCATGTTGGAGTAATCATCGCCGACATCACCGCTGGAACCGACAATTCCGAGCACATAAAACTGGCAGAGGAAGCGGCTCGAGTATCGCTATCTTCGCCCACGACCACGCCGCTCTTTTCCACAGAGGCCAACATAGCCCTGGCATTAATTGCGGTAATACAGAGTGATATCGAAAGAGCGACGGCTCAGTACCTTGTTATCAAACCGTTGGAAGGCACTTTGCAGGACCATACCATGATGTCAATGGACCGTCTGTTGGGCCTGCTCGCGCACACGATGGGTGAATATGACACCGCGGTTAATCACTTCGAGGACGCGTTATCGCTCTGTCGAAAAGCGAAGTATACGCCTGAACTCGCCAGAGGGCTCTGCGACTACGCCGACATGCTGCGTGAGCGCGAGGGCGAAGGTGATCGCGACAAGGCCGTGGCCATGCTGGACGAGTCGCTGGCCATATCGACCGAGCTGGGCATGAGGCCGCTGATGGAGCGCGTGTTGTCCCGGCGGGAGATACTGAAGGCCTGACCCGCCGGTAATTTGTCGTAACGATTGATTTGGGAGAGAAAGCAATGGCGATTATCAGGCTTTACACCGGCGACGACGGAGAGACGCACATGGAGGAGCTGGACCCGGCATCCCATCCAGACCTGACGACTATGCAGGCGACCGAGGGCATCGTGTTTCGCGTGTCCGAGGCGGGGCGTTTCAGCGACTGGCACAACGCGCCCCGACGCCAGTATGTCATCAACCTGTCCGGAGAGGTCGAGATCGGCCTCGGCGACGGGTCCGTGCATCGCTTTGGGCCGGGCCACGTGACGCTGGCCGAAGACCTGACGGGACATGGCCACACGACCAGGGTCGTCGGCGAGCATGGTCGC
>JADFKI010000111.1 GCA_022565015.1 Chloroflexota bacterium | reverse complement strand
AATAGTCGTCGATAACAAGAGAGACCCTGGGGTTTCCCAGGATGTTGCGGACCCTCTTCAGCATACGGCCCTCGACTCGCTTTGGCTTCAAGTCCAGGGCGGTGTAAAGCCGCTCACCGTCGAAGGCATAGCACACGGGTATGACGTGGGGCGAACCGGCGCCGTCCACCGTTGCGAGCCTAGCGACCCTGTGGACGCGGATGAACTCGCTGACGTCGGGATCGATGTTGTCGTTCAATTTAGCCCAATAGAATGCAGGCAGGTGGCCAAAGGAAGATCATAGCAAGTGCAAAAATTCTTTTAGCGGTTCAAAACTGGAATGATTGAGGTCCCAATAGTCTGCCTCTGCAGCCTCACCTAGACGAAGGCCAGGTCTAATCCTGGACGCCAGAAACGTTTGCACTTTAGCTTTTGCTACATTGTTTGGCGGAGTTTCTACTTTCTCTTGCACGCAGTCCATATACTCTTCGACGCAATTAATAACGGCGTCCGCTTCGACGGAAGCCAGGCATACATCTTCAAGCGCTCCCCCTTGTTTGTCATGAGGCAAAATTAAGATTGCTGTTTTTGGATTTCTACCAGCAGGCTGGAGAGGTCTATCTGGAACTGGTAGCTTTGCCGCCTGCAAGGCATCCTGCACGCTATGAAGTTTATCGAGCGAGTTATCGTCAGCATCCCTTACAATTCCCAATGCCTGCACAATGTCCTGGAAACCTGGTGATATGACGAGCGCGTTCAAATAGGGCCTTAAATTATTTATGCCTCCGAGTATGATTATTTGGATATCTGGAATATCTATTTTGTTTATTAATGCACTAATCAGTCGTTGATCGTCATAGCCTTCAACAACTAATATTTTTGGCTCTTTGATTTCGATCTCTGGAGGCACTAACGGACCTCAAGTTCCTTCAGCAAAGCGATGTCCAAAGTTTCCTGGTCATATGTAACGGAACGGATTTCGTCGGTCTCTTTCACGCGTTCCAGACGATGGAGTCTGAAATCATATTTCTTGTCAGAGGAGAAGGCATCGTGAGCTGCCCTTATACATTCTCTGCTATGTGTTGTAGCGAATAATTGCACGTTAAATTCACGAGCGAATTCTGCGATACCAGTCCACACACTTTCCAAAACACCGTGATGTAATCCGTTATCGACTTCATCAATAAGTACCATTCCGTCTTGAGCATCACCTATTGCAAGGGCAAGAGATGATAATTTCACCATTCCATCACCTAAAAGGGGCAAGGGAAGCAACCTTTGGCTACCTTCGATTTCAGCATGGATGACAGGTATTCCGACACGAGGTACTATAGTCAATCGTTTTATTCTGCGGTCGACTCTCCTTAGTACATCTTCGATCGCCCCATGTCTTCCTTCAACTTCCAGCCTTCCGAATCTCTCTGCGTCCTGCTGTGACCTATATCCTTGCCTAGTTCCTAAATAAGTCGCTCTTGCCGCCCTGCCGATAAGTTCTCTTTTAGATTGAAATGCTTGACCCTGCACTCCTGGGCCAATCGGCGTTTCAATAACCCAGCCTTCGGAAGTGAATTTTTTTTTGAATTCGTCTACGTATTCAAGAACGATCTTGTCTTTAGATATTATGCTGGCAACTGAACTTTCCGGGTGTGGCTGAGGTTCGATGTTTCCCTGTGGTCCTATGTTTACTTGGGAAACGTCAACCTCCATTAATTTAATGCGAAGGGTTCTGGTGCTACCTTTCCAGTCACCCGTGGCGCCGAATTCTATAGCCGATTCTGTGTCGTACGACCAGAATAGATCGTGGAGTGGCTCCTGCGGGTCAAATCCTTCCAGACCACGAAAATTATCGATTCGTAACCCTATATCAGGAGTATTGGGGATATAATGAAGGAATAGAGCCTCAAGGAGTGCAGTTTTTCCGACATTATTCTTACCTGCAATGAGATTGATACGGTCTAAGGAGGTGACCTTTAAGTCGCGCAGCCCTCTAAAATTGCGGACTCTGAACGTTTTGTACATGACAGTGTCCTTATCTGGAATGCCATCCAGTTACAAGCGCACCACTTATAGCCTCAGACGCTCTGCCAGATTCGGCGGCCGCCGCTCTTGACGAAGCGCCCGAATCCCTGGTCGGGGAAGTGGCCCGCCGAGACCAGCGTTTCCTCCCCCTCGAGCTTGTCGAGGATCTGGTGCCTGGTGTGCCTTGCGATGTCGCCGTCGGTGTCGAAGGATGGGCTCCACTCCGTGTAGTGGGCCTGGGCCGGGCTGTGGGCGACGTCCCCTAGAATAAAGGCACGCTCGCCACCCGAGACGACGGCGATGGACACGTGCCCCGGCGTATGTCCGGGCGTCGCGACGGTCGTGAGCTCGTCGGTGATCTTGTAGTCGTCGTCCATCAGGTCCAGGATGTTCAGGCTCTCCAGCGGCATCACCTGGTCTTTGACGTGTTGTGCGTCCTTCAGTACCTCGGGCTTGGTCCAGTGGTCGTAGTCGGCCCTCGATACGAGGTAGCGCGCGTTGGGAAACGTGGGTCGACCGTCGATCAGGTTCCAGCCCACGTGGTCCGGGTGAAGGTGGGTTATGGCCACGAGGTCTACGGCATCGCGGTCCACGCCCTTGGAGCGCATCTCGTCCAGGAGCATGCCGTCGGGCGCGTGAAGTCCCGTGTCAACGATAATCAGCTTGCCGCTGGAGCGCACGGCAAGGCACCCGAAGCGCGGGTGTATGTGCCCGTCGCTGTCCAGAAGCTCCGGGTATTCGCTCCTCCACGCCGCCATGGAGCTGGTTGGAAAGATCTGCGACGGGTCCATATCACCGTGGCCGTCCGTCAGTGAGACGAGCTCAACGCTTCCGACCGTGGCCCTGTAGTCCGCCATTCCATCCTCCTCGAGTCAGACTCCGTAAATTAAAAATATATCGGGAAAAAGCTCTGCTGCCTCGGCGAGACTAATTCTAACCCGTGGCGCGTCGGCGTTCAAATCGCATCCGCTTGACAGTGGGGGCTCGCTGGGTATTATTACCAGGCACCTCTTATATGCGGCGTGACACCGTGACCTGTCGTCGACAGCCTGAGGGCGAAGGCCATCAGGGAAATGAAGGGCGAGGCGAGGGAGAGACATGACTACCCAACGGGCCGATTATCTGATATCCGGCGGACTGGTCGTGAGCGGCGAAAGCATCAGCCGGCAGGACGTTCTCGTTCGGGGCGAGGCCATCATGAAGATGGGTCCGGACCTGTCGGGCGAGGCGGCGGTCCGGACCATAGACGCTTCGGGCATGTACGTGCTGCCCGGCATCATCGACGCCCACAACCACCCGGTCAACGCCGACAGAATAGATACCTTTTCGATCAGCGCGGCCTTCGGAGGGGTGACAACGGTCATACCCTTTATTCGGAACAGACACGACGAGGGCATTCAGGACACTCCTCTGGATGCCGTGGAGGCGTTCATAGAGGAGGCCCGGGCGAGCTCCGTGCTGGACTTCGGCGTGCACGCCATCCTCCTGGGCGACGACGATGTCGAGACCCAGGTGCCCAGGCTCATAGAGATGGGGGTCATATCCTTCAAGATGTTCATGACTTATCCCAGGCGGGGCATGATGATGCCGGACGACCGCATGCTAAGGGCGATGGAGCTGGCGTCGAGAAACGGCGGCGTGGCCATGGTGCACGCCGAGAACGGCTACTGCATCGACTACCTGGTCGAAAAGTTTACCGGCGAAGGCAAGACGTCCCGAGAGCACTACGCTCAGACCCAGCCGCGAATTCTGGAGATCGAGGCCGCGAACAGGGCGGCCACCTACGCCACCGTCACCGACTGCCCCCTGTACATCGTTCACATAAGCGCCAGGGAGATGCTGGAGGTTCTCGCTCATTTCAAGGGCGAGGGCATAAGGCTGTACGGAGAGACCTGTCCACAATACCTGGACCTCACGAACCAGGCGATGCTGGACCACGGAGCGCTGGCCAAGATAGGCCCGCCCCTTCGTGAGAGGGAGGACACGGAGGCCATGTGGAAGGGCGTCGCGACGAATCTGATCGATACCATCGGCAGCGACTTCTGCGGCTTTCGCAAGGACCAGAAGTATTCAGGGGGTCAGAGCGAGCGCGTCGAAGGTGGGGCGCAGGACGCCGCGGCCAGTATCTTCGACGCCAGCTTTGGCGGCAACTGGTGTGAGCAGATGCTGCCGGTCGTATATGAAGAGGGCGTAAACCGGGGCAGAATCACCCTGACCCGGCTGGTACAGGTGCTCTGTGAGAACCCGGCGAAGATATTCGGCCTGTATCCCAGGAAGGGCGTCCTCCAGGAGGGCGCGGACGCCGACATCGTGCTGTTCGACCCCAGCATCAGGCACACGCTGGGCGCGGATAGCCAGCACTGCCTGTCCGACTTCACGATGTTCGAGGGCAAGGAGGTCCTGGGTAAGCCCGTAGTCTCGATGCAGAGGGGCGAGATCATCATCGAGGACGGCGAGCTGAAGAGGCCCGTGGGCAGGGCCAGATACTGCCAGGGCAACAGCAGCCTCGCCGCATGGTCTCCGACGGGCCACAAGATCGTCTGAACAGACGGGCGAGCGCTCGCCTTTGGGAGGTCAGGCAGGCGCCGGTTCCAGGAATTCGCACCAAAGTAAATAGGTGTCATTGTGTTAGTATATATACGGTTCCGGTGTTCAGGGGTTTAAAATAGCGAGAGGTCGGCGGGCACTGGGATCCCCAGGCCCTAGAGAACGGGGCCGCCATGGCACCGGGAGCGGTGGCCAATCGCTTCAATCACGGAGGGAGTTCATGGAGAGCATAGGACGCCGAATGGTTGAGATTGCGGAGCAGACCGTATCGTCCGTCACTGCAGAGGAAGCCCACGAGCGGGTGAAGTCGGGAGAGGCAGTGGTGATACTGGATGTGCGCGAGCCGGACGAGTGGGCCAATGGCCACATCGAAGGGGCGCTGCTGCTCTCGCGCGGGCGCATTGAGGGGCGGGTGGAGGAGTCTATTCCAGACCGAAACGTGCGCATCATAACGCATTGAATGGGCACGGCTCGAGCTGCCCTGGCAGGGCAGACGCTTAAGGCCATGGGCTACACCAACGTGGCCTACATGTCACCGGGTTTTGGGGGCTGGAAGGAGGCGGACCTTCCGTTCGTAATACCCGCGCCGTCGGACTCCTAGATACCTGAATCTCGTCCGATGGCTCCCCATCGGAGGGCACGTCATTAAGCACGTCGACCCATGTAACGACGGTGATTCTGCGTTTTGAGGTATGGATCAGTTGGTTGGAAGCGAAACAGTGAGCCTGATTTCGCATGCCAAGAGTCATGGATCGTATATTCAGGTTTTTAGCATTGAGGAGCTGTTGAAATGGCCCAGGTCCAGCACGATATCAAGCTGACCAGCCTCGCAAGCTGCGCTGGTTGAGCCTCCAAATTTAGTCCAAAAGACCTGGCGCAGGTCCTGCGTCAGCTGCCGGCAATAAACGATCCAAACCTGCTTGTGGGCTTTTCCACCGGCGACGATGCCGCCGTGTACAAGATGAACGACGAGACGGCTATCATCTCGACGGTCGATTTCTTTCCGCCCATCGTGGACGACCCCTTCGCGTACGGCGAGATCGCCGTGGCCAACGCCCTGAGCGACGTGTACGCGATGGGGGGCACTCCGATTACCGCGCTGAACATCGTGGCGTTTCCCGTGGAGCTTCCCCATGAGATCCTGGGCGAGATCCTGCGAGGAGGCGGCTCCAAGGCCAGTGAGGCGGGCGTTATCATCGTTGGGGGACACACGGTGGACGACAAGGAGCCGAAATACGGCCTGTCCGTTACCGGAGTTGTCAGGCCCGGCGAAGAGGTCACCAACGCGGGCGCCAGGCCGGGCGACGTTCTCGTGTTGACCAAGCCCATCGGCACCGGCATCATCACCACCGCCGGAAAGCAGGGTGTGGTGAGCGAGGACGTATTGGCCGGCGCCATAAAGGTTATGTCGGCCCTTAACCGCGAGGCCGCCCATGCCATGACGACGGTGGGCGTGAATGCCTGCTCGGATATTACCGGATTTGGTCTGCTGGGCCACCTAAAGGGGATAGTTCTGGGCAGCGGGGTCTCCGCCCGAATCTTCTTCAGCTCCGTTCCAGTTCTCGATGGGGTGTTGGAGCTGCTGGAGAAGGGCATCGCTCCAGGCGGAACCCACCGCAACCTGGACGCCGTGAGCGATCAGGTGAGCTGGGGCGCCGATATCGACGAAAACACCAGGATATTGCTGGCCGACGCCCAGACCTCAGGCGGCCTTCTCATCTCGGTGCCGTCCGACAAGAAGGACGAGCTGCTGTCGGAGCTGGAAGCGGAGGGCGTGGAGATTCGGGCCGTCGTGGGTGAGGTCCTGCCCAAGGACGCGCTCGGCGGCAAGCGCATTGAAGTCGTGCCTTAACGACATCCCACTGAGTTCGGGCTTCAAAGGCAAGGGCCTCGATATTTCGGGGCCCTGTTCTTTTGGCAGACGAGCCGGCCTGTTAGTATTAGGCGCGTCCATCAGGCACATCAATGACCTATCGAAAAGCTCGTTGTCCTGTTCGCATCGGTTTACTGCTGGCAGCGCCGTTTCTGGTCGTCTTTGCATGCGTCGGCACGACGGCCCCAACGGCGCTGAAGGAGGAGTCGTCCCCAGCGCTGCCGGGCGGAGCGCTGGACCCGGCGGAGTCTCGACCCGCCCAGGTCAAGGACTCGCCAGTCTCGTCGCCTGAGGTCATGTCCTGCGTGCGGCCCCTCGTCTACAGCATGGAGATACGCGGCCGACTCGTCTCCCTTCCGGAATCAATATGCGTCGTTGCCACCGACCCCGGGAGAGTGAGGATTCAGGTCAGGGACGGCTACTCGTGGGTGGAGATAGACACACGTACTGGAGATGTCGTCGACGGCGACCTGTACATAGAGGAGAGGCGGCACTTTCCGGAATTCGAGGTCGTCGCGGGACGCAGGCTCTACAACGACAATCGTGAAGAGGATAAAACCGCCACCAACATTGCGTCGACGCAGACGCCTGGAATCGCATCGCTCGATCCATCGCCGCCGAGGAGCGACGTCGCGCCCCGTGGCCGCCTCCCCGGTGGTGCGCTCACGTCCGCCGCAACGGCGACGCATACTCCGGTGGGCGTGACGTCCCAAGCACCCGCTGCGACGCGTACTCCGGAGGGCATGACGTCCCCAGCACCCGTGGCGATGCACACTCCGGTGGGCATGAAGTCCCCAACACCCGCTGCGACGCGTACTCCGGCGCCGGCTGACGCACCCGCGCCCTCGCCCAGCGCGACACCGGTCGAGAGCCCTGCCACCCAGGCCGCTCCCGACGTCTCGCCGACGGCGAGCCCCATCCCGGAGGCCACACCGACTCCGGAAGCCGTCGACGCCGGGCCGCGGCAGGTCTGTGATTACTCGGGCACCGAGCAGCCGGTGATAAAGGGCAACATGAGCAGCGGCGGTGAACGCATTTTCCACACGCCCGACAGCGCCTATTACGCAAGGACCGAGATCGACGAGTCCAAGGGCGAGGTCTGGTTCTGCACGGAGGAGGACGCGCTGTCGGCCGGATGGCGTCCGCCCTCGTCAAAGGCCGACGGCAGCGCGACGCCTACGCCGACGGCAGTGGAGCCGCATTCGATAAACATAAACCTCGCATCCGCCGTGGAGCTGGAAATGCTGCCGGGCATCGGCGAGGTGAAGGCACGGGCCATCGTCGAATATCGCGTGCTGAACGGGCCGTTCTCTTCTGTGGAGGAGCTTCTGGAGGTCAAGGGCATCGGTCCCGCCACCCTGGACAAGGTCCGGGACCTGATAACGATCGAATAGCTTTTTCCATAGGCCATCTGAATGGAAGCCGTTGGTCGGCAACGCCTTCCACTGGTCCTGTCAGACCTATCGCGTGGTCTCCGGCGTCGAGGGCGAGGAGGGGCGAGGAGGAGCCAAGCAATTCGCATCCCAGGCCCGCCCACGCCGCCAGGATCGTGCCGGCGCGATGTCTCGATCCCATGCGAATGAGCGCGCCTGAACAGGTGTAGATTTCCTGCCCGTCGCATCGGCCTGATGAAGATCGACGCAGGCTAATCGATTCTTTTGGACTCCAGATTACCCTGCCTCTTGTAGCGCTCGGTCTTCTCGATATAGACGTCGCTGTACCACTTCATGCGCTCCAGGTGGCGCTCTCGAATCTCTCCCCGGACCTTGCCCGGTACGCCCACGACCAGGGAGCGCGCAGGTATCTCGACGTTGTCTACTATGACCGTGCCCGAGGCTATGAGGCTGTCATCGCCGATTATCACGCCGTCATTCACCGCGGCGCCGTTGCCGATCACGACGCGATTGCCCACGGTCCTGGCGTGGCACAGCACGTTATGGCCGATCACCACGTTGTCCCCTATCTCAACGTCGTCGTCTCCGTGCACCGTCGAGTTGTCCTGAACGCATGTCTGCCTGCCGATCTTGATCTTCCCCATGTCCGCGCGAACGACGGCGCCGGGCCAGATGCTGGAACCCTCACCGATCTCCACGTCGCCGATAACGTACGCGGCCTCGCTCACGAAGGCCGTGGGATGTATTCTGGGGCTGATTCCGTCAAGGCTGCGTATCACGTTAGCTCCTCCGCCATCATCAGAGATTCGGTTGCGCCGGTCCCAGCGTACTTTATTGCATAAGGTCTCGCAGGACAACAGGCGCATCTCGGCCGGGGCGGGAGGCTATTACTCAACGGTCCAGGGTGGCTTTCCCGTGGGGCCGGGGCATCTCGGAGGATTATGGGTTAAAGAGCCGGCCGATCATGGCGAAGTCCGAAGGGGAGCTAAGAAAGCCCACGGGCATGAGGAAGAGGAGTGGCGCTCCAGCAGCTATCTCCCGTGAGGACTCTTGGTAAATATCTCAAAGAATGGTTCGACAAGCTCACCACGAACGGAAGGGGTTCTATCTACCCGTTGGTCCTGTCCGACCCCCTAATTTGAATATCTTCGGAGTCCGCCACTGTGGACCCACCTGAGGCGGGAGAGCCTGCCGAAGGATGGTTAATTTTGGATAGACGTTTTTGAGATAGTTTCCTAGTCTTTCGTGAGGTCACGTATGAGCGTGTGCACCTCCTCTATATCGAAGGGTTTGGGAAGGACCCGGTCTACCTCGTGCTGCTTCAGCTGCTCTTCACTGATGCCGACGCCCCAGCCCGTCACCATGACTATCGGGACGTCGGACCGCTCCTTCTTGATGGCCTTAGCCACATCCCAACCCGAGAGGCCGGGCATACCCAGGTCGGTGAAAACAACGTCGAACTCACCTTCCTTGAAGAGCCTGATTCCCTGCTCACCGTCCGAGGCAAGGGTCACAACATGGTCGACCAGCTCCAGCATATCGCATAGCGTCTCCCGAATGAGCAGCTCGTCCTCGATTACGAGCACTCTAGCCGGCTTGACCCTCTCCTTGGAGGTTACCGGCTCCTCTTCTTCCGGGCCCTCCGATTGGGGTGCGTAGGGTAGGGTAATGTGGACCTTCGTCCCCGCGCCGGCCTCGCTGTCCATCAGCAGCGTGCCGTCGTGCTTCGTTATGATTCCCAGGGCGATACTGAGACCCAGTCCCGTGCCCCGAGACCCCTTTGTCGTGAAGAATGGATTAAAGATCTTCTCCTTGGTCTCTTCCGTCATCCCCGTGCCCGTGTCGGCCACGGTGATTCTTACAGCGCCGTTGGCGGCCGAGGTGCTCAGCGTGATTGCACCATCTCCATCGATCGCCTCGTATGCATTTATTACGATGTTCATGAGGACCTCCCGAAGCTCGGAATAGCTGCCCAGCACCTCCGGAACGGTGCTCATCTCCTTGCGCATTTCAATGTTCTGGCCCTTGCTCTGAGCCTCGTCCGCCCACTTGTGCCTGGTCAGCTCGGTGACGTCTTCCAGCAGCTGGTCCACGTTGACCGCGGAGAACTCAATCTGGTCTGACTCCAGGCGGGCGAAGTTCAAGATTCTCTTGACTACTTGGGCGGAGTCCTGAGCGGCCTGCTCTATAAGCCGCAGGGAGCGGACGTGGGTCTCGTCCTCCATCTGGTTTATGAGCAGCTGGGCCCTGCCCAGAATCGCCGCGAGGGCGTTGTTGAGATCGTGCGCGACTCCGCTGGCAAGCTCGCCCATGGCCCTGAGTCGCTCCACCTTCACCAGCTGGTCCTGGGTGGCGCTCAGCGTCTCGAAGGCCTGCTCCAGCTCGTGGTAGAGCCTGGCGTTCTCGATGGCCGGCGCGATCTGGGCGGCCAGCCGCTCCAGGATACGCCTCTCCCTGGGCCCGAACTTGTTGGGCTCACGGTGACTGAGGGAGAAGCCTCCGATGGCGCGCTCGTTGGAGATGAGGGGCACGCGGATTACGGAGCGCACGCCCGCGTCCAGCAGGGTGTTGTCCGCATGGAAACGCATCGACTCCGCCAGGTCCGGCTCGACCAGGGTAGCTCTGTTTTCCACGATCCAGCCTGCGGCCGTGTTTTCGAGGGGCCATGGCTCCTTCGAGCCAAGCCCGAACGGGTCCGGGCTGCTCACGTATTCGGGGTTTGCGAGCTTCCCATCATCATTCAGCTGCATGATGGACATGCGATCAAAATCCACGATTCGCCGGATCTCAGTGACGAAGCGTTCATATAGGCTGTCGATCAGAAGGTTGGACGTT
>JADFKI010000351.1 GCA_022565015.1 Chloroflexota bacterium | reverse complement strand
TGCTCTTCGGGCAACTCCATTTTCGACGCGCTGCCCGAATCGATGCAGGTCTGGATGAGCCACGGCGACCACATCACCGAGCCTCCTCCGGGGTTCGCCGCCCTGGCGTACACCGACAACTCTCCCATCACCGTCATGGGTGACGACCGTCACAGGTACGGCTTGCAGTTTCACCCCGAGGTAGTGCATACGCCCCAGGGCAAGGCCATAATCGAAAATTTCCTGTATAAGGCCTGCCAATGTGAAGGGCTCTGGACGACGGGCAACTTCATAAGCGAGTCAATATCCTCGATCCAGGACCGAGTCGGAACGGGAAAGGTAATCTGCGCCCTTTCGGGAGGCGTCGACTCCGCCGTGGCGGCCACCCTTGTCCACAGGGCGGTCGGCGACCAGCTGACCTGCATATTCGTCAACAACGGCCTCATGCGTCGAAACGAGCCGGAGCAGGTCCGGGACGCCTTCGAGAGGCACTTCAAGGCGAACCTCATCTACTCCGAGGCGACCGAGAGCTTCCTGGGCGCGCTCCAGGGAGTCGTGGACCCCGAAGCGAAGCGCAAGATCATTGGCAAGGAGTTCATACGTGTCTTCGATGAGGAGGCCGCGGGCATAGGCGAGGTAGAATTCCTCGCCCAGGGGACGCTATATCCCGACGTCATCGAGAGCGAGACGGCCGACAACACGGTCTCTGCCAAGATCAAGACCCACCACAACGTGGGTGGTCTGCCGGAGCACATGAAGCTGAAGCTGGTCGAGCCGCTTCGCCACCTCTTCAAGGACGAGGTCCGGAATGTGGGCCTCGAGCTGGGCCTGCCCGAGGAGATAGTGCATCGGCAGCCCTTCCCTGGGCCGGGGCTCGCCATTCGAATAATCGGGGAGGTCACATACGACAAGCTGGAAATATTGAGGGCGGCGGACTCGATTGTCATGGAGGAAATTCGCTCAAGCGGCCTCTATGACGAGACGTGGCAGAGCTTCGCGGTCCTGACGGACACTCGCAGCGTCGGCGTCGTGGGCGACTTTCGGACGTACGGGCACGTGATCGCCATTCGGGCCGTTACCAGCGAAGACGCCATGACGGCGGACTGGGCGCGCATACCCCACGATGTCCTGGCGCGCATATCCAGCCGGATTTCCAACGAGGTGCCCGACGTAAATCGAGTCGTGTACGACATCACCAGCAAGCCGCCGGGAACGATCGAGTGGGAATGATTCATTCCGCTTTGTTGCATAAGAGGGCGAAGCTCGCCCCTGGGAATCACCACGGAGCATAACTGACCCGCGCATGTCTATGGAAGAAGAAATACTAATCGATCCGGACGTTAAGGCCGTCTTCGACGAGCACCTCTTGGGATGGGACCGCGTATCCACGGGGTCGTTGCACGGCGGCGTGGGCTACAGCGTGGACGGCGCTGCATTTGCCGTCCTCCTCGAGGGCGTAATAGCGGCCAGGCTGCCGGACCAGCTCAGAGCGAAGGCGTTTGGTTTGGCGGGCGTGTCCCCATTCCAGCCTCCTGCCGGAGACGACGGGTACGAAGAATGGGTCCAGATGGTAATATTGCTTCCCGACGGCGTACCGGACGTCGTTCCCTGGATTCAGGCGGCTTACGAGTACGCTTCGGGCAACACTCCGGGAGGGACATAAGGCCAATGTCGGAGATTACGAAGCAGGAGTTCCTCTCCTCGGTTGCTCGTCTCGCCGAGAGTGTGTACGACTTCCATCACAGGTTCGGGTCGATGCCCGTCGATGTCAACGGGAGCCCCGACCGGGCACTGGAGGCCCTGCGAAAACAGTTCCTGTTCCTCATGGAAGAGGCTGGCGAGCATGCCGGAGACCTGAACAAGGGCGAGCTGGACAAGGCGCTTTTGGAGCTTGCCGACGTGGCCTTCGTGGCCCTGGGCGCCGTATATCTGTCCAATGCCCAGGGCGCGGAAGCGTGCGTCCAGGTAGCCATCAAGAACGACAAAAAGACGCACGAGACGCACGTCCTCGAAGAGTCGTCGGGCAAGATCATCAGGAGAGCCGGCGTCCGATGAAGGTCCTCGTTGTGGGCAACGGCTCCAGAGAGCACGCCATCGCGTGGAAGCTCACCCAGAGCCCTGGCGTTTCAGAGCTTCTCGTGGCCCCTGGGAACGCCGGGACCGGCCAGATCGCCCGAAACGTGCCCATCGCGGCAACGGATATCGACAGGCTGCTGGAGTTCGCCAAGACCGAGTCGATCGAGTTTACCGTCGTCGGGCCTGAAACGCCGCTGGCGGACGGCATCGTCGACCGGTTCCAGGATGAGGGCCTGCTGATATTCGGCCCCACCAGGGCCGCGGCTCGCATCGAGAGCAGCAAGGCGTTCGCGAAGCGCCTCATGATGGCCCACAATATCCCCACGGCCAGAGCCGAGACTTTTTCTTCCATGAAAGACGCTCAGGACTATGTCGAGCAATGCGAGCTGCCTATCGTGGTCAAAGCAGACGGACTGGCTGCCGGAAAAGGCGTTGTGATCGCCCAAACTAGGGAAGAGGCCGTCGATGCCGTTGACCAGTGCATGTGCCGAAGAACGTTCGGCAGCGCCGGCGACCAGGTGCTCGTGGAAGAGTACCTGCAGGGGCAGGAAATCAGCGTATTTGCCTTCGTCGACGGCGACTACGTCTCGTCCGTCGTGGCGGCGTGCGACTACAAGCGCGTTGGGGACGGCGACGTCGGCCCGAATACGGGCGGCATGGGCAGCTACAGCCCTCCCGCCTCATCGGTCTGGACCAGGGACCTCGAGGCGCAGGT
>JADFKI010000110.1 GCA_022565015.1 Chloroflexota bacterium | reverse complement strand
ATTCCCGACGTAATAGATAATGACCGAATTCCTGGCGACAAATATCCTGTCCTCATAGAGACGTGGCAGCTTCGCGGCAACCGTTCATCTAACAGTGGGCCTCTGGCCGTAGTAGTGTCCGGCATAAAACCGCCTCGAAGAACGAAGGTTGAAGATTCGCGAAGGTCAGTCGCGGTGCTCTACAGTTCGGGCGAAGTGCAGCCCGTTAAGGGACGCAGACTTGTAAACCAAAATAGGAATTGAACACAATAGTGATGGAGCAGATGCTGTCGATGCGAAGGATGTAAAAGGAATAGAAAGTTAATACGCCTCAGTCAATCATTATATCTGGAGGTGCTCTTATGACCTGTCCTGTATGCTCGGACGCATACGTATCAAAAGATGTATCGGAAATTGATAGCGTCGGGCGAAGGGTCATATTGCAAGGGAAAATCAACGCTGTTGTTGCAGCTGAAGATGCAAATTTTTCACCTTTTTCGGACTGGTATACCGTTACGGTCTATCCTAGAAGAGGCAAAGTAAAATATCTAAAATTCGGAACCAAAGAAGAATTGGATAAGTGGTTCTTTTTTAGGGAGGAGCGGATAAAGCTCGAAGGATGCCTGCACCACGCTTCGAATGGGGTTGAGAAAGAATTAGTATTTGACGTGACCAGTGTTGAAAGAACCTGACTCAGCGCCACGATAGGCCTCAGCCCTCGTCCTCAAAAGCCCGCAGGGCGTCGGCGGCGGCCTCTTGCTCCGATAGCGCCTTTCGACGTCCGGCGCCCTTGCCCATGACCTTGCCGTTGATGAGGACCTCCGACGTGAACGTCCGAGTGTGGTCCTTGCCAGTCATGTCCACGACCTGATACGTCGGCGGCGACATCCCTCTGCCTTGCAGCAGCTCCTGCAGCGCCGACTTCGCGTTTTTCCCCCTGCCAAGCTCTTCCACGGAATCGAGCTGTCGAGCCAGGACCTTCAACACGAAGGCCTCCGCGGCCTCGTAGCCCCGGTCCTCCAGGACGGCGCCCACCAAGGCCTCGAAGACGGCGGCAAGGTTGGACCGTCGCTCGCGTCCGCCGCCGGCATCCTCGCCCACGCCCATGACCAGGTATTCGCCCAGATGCAGAGATTGAGCGACCTCCGCCAGCGTATCGCCGCGAACGAGCGCCGACCTGAGGTTGGTGAGGTCGCCTTCTTGTTTCGTCGGGTATCTGCGGTACAGCTCGTGGGCCACCGCCAGCCCGAGAATTGCGTCGCCCAGATACTCGAGCCTTTCGTTGGACTCGGGCAAAACGCCGGGGTTTTCGTTGATGTATGAGCTGTGTACAAAGGCCAGCTTCAGTAGCTCTTTGTTCTTGAAGTCTACGCCAAGCCCGTCTTCGATGGATTGCAGATCAGACATGCTCGATATTATAGCTCAGCGCAGGCGCATCTCAATTCCAGGTGTGTGGCATCCGATATGCACCGCCCTCCATGATGCGAATGCGCTTCGCGGGAAAAAGAAAAGCCTCCCACCTTGATGCAAGGGGGAGGCTTATTAAGGGTCCGATTCTGGGCTAGGCCATGGCGCCCTTTGGCCAGGGCGGCTGCGGCCGCTTTATCTCACCTATGTAAGGTCGGTCCGACGCGATGGCCATGAAGTGCTCGAACTCCGCGACGGCGTCCTCCTCCGGTGGGATGAACGTCTTGATATAGGCGGACCCGCCGTTCGAGAATACGAAGGTCGGCGTACCGAAGATACCTTCCTCTGTGGCTGCTTCATGGTCGCGGCCGACGATCTTCTTCAGCTCCGGGTCCTTCATGTCCTCCCGGAGTCGCCCGCCGTCCAGTCCGACCTTCTCCGCCAGCTCTATCAGAGGCTCAACCTCGTTGAGCGCGATGCGGCCATCGCCTCCGTGGCGAGCGGTCAAGAGGGCGAGGTGGAACTTCTGATGGGCCTCCGGGCCTTGCTTACGCACGGCCTCGGCGGCGACCTGCGACATCAGCGATCTACGCTCCCCGATATCCGACTGCTCCCAGACCTTCCAGTCATCGCCTTCCTTGCTGTTGACCTGCTCCAGGGAGAAGTTCTTCCAGATTATCTCCAGATCGTCCCCGTAGGCGTTCTTAACTCTATCCAGCCACACGGCTGCATTGTAGACCCACGGTCACGAATAGTCTCCGTAGACGGTTATCTTTGTCGGTTCCATAGTTTTTGTTCCTTTCGCTTAGTGGCTTCAACTTAGCGGACCGTTACGACTCTATCGCCCCAAAACATCTTTCTCTTTCTCTCGCCTTCATGGTCGGGGAATCGAGGGGAGTCCTCGACGTTGCAAGCCCACGCTAGCGCTGATCGTGACGACCCCCTGTGGTCCCCCTTCCTAAGGGGGACGGAGAGGTTTCTCTCCTTCGTACGGGAGAGATTGAGGGCGCATTCTTATCCCATTCACCCTTGAGCACAAATATCCTCTCCCCCTTGCGTAAGGGCGAGACTGAGAGGGGGTCTTCCAGCCTATTAGCCCATCGCACCCTTGGGCCACGGCGGCTGAGGCCGCTTGATCTCACCGATGTAGTTCCTCTTGCTGGCGATGGCCACGAAGTGCCCCCACTCGGCCATGGCATCGTCTTGCGGTGGTATGAAGGCCTTTATGAAGGCGGCATTGCCGTTCTCGAAGACGAAGGTCGGAGTGCCGAATATCCCCTGCTCTACCGCTTCTTCGTGATGGCTTCCAATAACCTTTCGTAGCTCCGGGTCTCTCAGGTCTTCTCGGAAACGAGCTGCGTCCAGGCCGACTTGCTGGGCCAGCTCGACGAGGGGGTCCTCTTCGTTCAGGGCGATCCTGCCCTCGCCACCGTGGCGAGCCGTCAGCAACGCGAGGTGGAACTTGTCGAACAGCTCGGGCCCCTGTCGCCGGGCCGCCTCGGCAGCCACCTGAGACATCAGCGACCGACGCTCGCCGATCTCCTCGTCCTCCCAGACCTTCCAGTCCGATTCCGTACCATCGGCCTTCTGCTTCAGCGAGAAGTTGTTTTGCTCAAGGGAGTAGTTCTTCCAATTGAGCTCCAAGTCGTCGCCGTAGACCGACTTCACTCTATCCAGCCACACGGCTGCATTGTAGACCCACGGTCAGGCGTAGTCTCCGTATACATCTACCTTAATACGTTCCATACATCACACCTCCTCAATTATAGGGTGACCGCATTTTACGAACGCTGTCGCTTAAAGTCAAAGTACCTCCCGACATGAGGCAAATATTTAGGGCGAAGACCCTCAGGCCGTGTAACAACTTTGTAACAAGAAGGCAACAATCATTTAACACGTGAGAAATACAAAATTAACATTCCCCCTCTACATTCAATTGTCGGAGACCTAAACAGGACTCACTGGACTCTGAAGCGCGTCGACGGAAGGGGACAACAGATGCAGGCACTTAGATTACTGACCAGACCAAGCACACTGAAGGCGAGGCTATCGATTCTGGCCCTGCTGGCCATCGGCATATTCGTCGGAGGCGGCGGAATCGCGTATGCGCAGACCGCAAGCGAAGTCAAAGAGACGCTGGACAACGCGATTCTGGTCTTTGCGGCGGCGCTGGTCTTCTTCATGCAGGCGGGATTCGCCTTTCTCGGCGCGGGGCTGATTCGCTCCAAGAACACCGTGAACTACATGACCAAGTCCTTCCTGGACTTCTGCATCGCCTCTCTCGGCTTCTGGGCCTTCGGTTACGCCCTTATGTTCGGTGGCGGAGCGGCCACGGGCTACATAGGCCTCGAAGGGTTTTTCCTGGCCAACTTCTCCGACGGCGACCTCGTGAACTGGCTATTCCAGATGGTCTTCGCAGGCACGGCCGCGACGATAATCGCCGGCGCCATGGCCGAGCGCACCAAGATAGACGCCTATTTTGCCTACAGCTTCGTCGTCGGCGCCCTGATTTACCCGATCTACGGCCACTGGGCGTGGAGCGACGCCGGCTGGCTGGCAACTTTGGGCGCGGGCATGTCCGACTACGCGGGTTCCGGCGTCGTGCACATGATCGGCGGCATGGTGGCCCTGGCCGGCGCGATGGTCGTCGGTCCCCGCATAGGATTCAGAAAAGAGGGCGTTGAGCTAAAGGGGCACAACATTCCCTACGTCGTCATCGGCACCTTCATCCTCTTCTTCGGATGGTTCGGATTCAACATAAACTCCGACACGCTGGGCCTGAACGCGGTCAACACGCTGCTCGCGGGAGCGACAGGTGCGACGGCGGCCATCTACGTCACGCTCGCGCGCACGGGTAAGGCGGATATAGAGATGGCGTGCAACGGCGCCCTGGCGGGCCTGGTCGGCATTACGGCGCCCAGCGCATACGTCGACCCGTGGGCCGCCGTGGTCATAGGTCTCATAGCGGGCGTCATAATGATATTCGGCGTCAGCTTCGTCAAGAACATACTCAAGGTCGACGATCCCGTCGGCGCGGTGACCGTTCACGGCATATGCGGTGCCTGGGGCCTTCTGGCCGTCGCCTTATTTGCCGCCGGCAACAACGGTGTTTCCGGACTCGTAAAGGGTGATGCATCGCTCCTGGTCCCACAGATCGTTGGAATTCTCGTGGCCATCGCATGGGGATTCGGGACCGGCTTCATCCTGTTCAAGGGCCTGGACCTGGCGATGGGCCTGAGAGCCTCGGAGGAAGAAGAGATGGAGGGCCTGGACATGCCTGAGCATGGCGCGCTGGCGTACCCGGAGCTGCAGGGCCTGGGCTCGGCGCCCGGCACAGATGATTAGGCCCAACTAATGCTTCGGCTCCGCATGTTGCTTCGCCGGCGACGTGAGGCCTCATGGGAGCGACTCCCGGATGAGTAGGGTAGCTAGAAAATTGTTACGTTGACACGCGGTTCCAATCCAGGCGAAAATCCAAGTCGGAAAAGCAAGAACGGCAAGACTCGAAAGCTGTTGACTGTTTCACTTCCAGGGGGACCCGTAGTCGAGGTAACGTCCAAAGGAGGATGAGTTGGCATTTTATAAAGCAGAGTATATATGGATTGACGGACAGCAACCCACCGCCAAGCTGCGCTCCAAAGGCAAGATCGTTCCCGTCGGGGAGGAGCCGCCGATATGGGCTTTCGACGGCTCCAGCACCAATCAGGCGACGGGCGAAAACTCCGACTGCGTCTTAAAGCCCGTCTTCGTGTGTCCGGACCCAATTCGAGGCGGCGACAACAAGCTCGTCATGTGCGAGGTGTTGCTAATAGACATGACGCCCCATCCGTCCAACACGCGAGCCGCCTGCGCCGAAGTGGCGGAGAAATACGCCGATTTTGACACGTGGTTCGGCATCGAGCAAGAGTACACTTACTTTGACGGCGCCAAGCCCCTGGGCTGGCCTATTAACGGCTTCCCGGCTCCCCAGGGCGGCTACTACTGCGGCGTCGGCGTCGATGAAGTCTTCGGGCGTGATGTCGTTGAAGCGCATATGGATGCCTGCCTGGTCGCCGGTCTCAGCATCTCCGGCATCAACGCAGAGGTAATGCCCGCACAGTGGGAATTCCAGATTGGACCGGTGGGAACTCCCACCGTGGCAGACCATCTCTGGTTGGCTCGCTGGCTACTATACCGCATCGGAGAGGACCACGGCGTAAGCGCCACACTCGACCCGAAGCCTGTAAGGGGCGACTGGAACGGCGCCGGCGCTCACACCAACTTCTCCACCAGGCAGATGCGAGAGAGCTACGAGCCGTGCATCGCGGCCGCTGAGGCCCTTGCCACTACACATGAGCTGCACATCAAGAACTATGGCGACCGTATAGAAGAGCGCCTGACTGGACTCCACGAGACCTGCTCGTATCGTGAATACCGGTACGGCGTGCGGGACAGGGGCGCCTCCGTGCGTATTCCCTGGCAGGTCGTTCGCGACCAAAAAGGCTACATCGAAGACCGAAGACCCAACGCCAATTGCGACCCTTATACCGTAACCAGGTTGATCCTCGAAACGGTCTGCGGCGCAGCCAGCTAACCCGACGCGCGAGTTTTTTGATTCGTTTAAAAAAGGTTGAGAGTGTCCAGGCCATAGCACCTCTAATGGGGTCGGAAACACACCTCTGAAGGTATCTGGTGGACCTGGACAGCTTTATCATAACCGTTTTCTGCCTGGTGGATAACGCTACGAAGGAGATTTCGCAGGGTCGCCGGCCGCGATAGTGCGGGCCTAATCCCACTATGGCCGTCCGCCTGAGGCGGATGACGATGGAGGTGGTAGGTGAATATCTGGGTCTGAGCCATGACTAATCCATCTACAGGTACTTTCGCCGCCATTACTCCCATTTCTTTCCCGCACTCAAAGGGGTTCATCGCACTGCCTTCGTCCACCAGGCCCTCTGGGCCCCCCAACGACCATTTTAAGGTAGCTGCTAAGAGAGAGGCAGGACGGGGCGCTCTGTCTTATTCCTCGCCGAACCACCGCGCCGTTGGGCGACCCTGAGCGCCGTCCACGGGAATCATGGCGCCGTTAATCCAGCCGGCCCTTTCCGACAGCAGGAAGGTAATAACGTTCGCGACCTCCTGGTCAGTCCCCAGCCGCCCCTCCGGCAGGTCCCGCTCCAGGAACCTCGCGAAGCCCTCGGGATTGTCCCGCTGGTAGCCGGCCCAGCCTCCTCCCGGAAAGAGCACGGAGCCGGGGCAGACCGTGTTCACGCGTATCCTGTGGTCCGCCAGCTCCCACGCAAGCGACGAGGCCAGGAATATCTCGGCGGCCTTTGCGGCGCCGTATTGCGCCTTCGGCCCCGGCTTCCAGCCCGACACGGAAGATACGATGACGACGCTGCTCTGCTCACGCTCTTTTAGATAGGGAAGGGCCGCCCTTATGGTGCGCACGGCGTGGAGCAGGTTAAGGTCCAGCGTCGCCATCCACTCCTCGTCTGTGGCCTCCAGCGTCGCGCCCCCAACCGTGCCGCCTACGTTGCAAACGAGGGCGTCGACGCCACCCAGCGCCGCGGCCGCGCCCGACACGAAGTCGCGCACCTCGTCGGCGTTCGTGACATCGGTGGTCTTGCCCCATACGTCCGGAGTGAGGGCTCTCAGCTCAACGAGTGCGGCGTTGAGCGTGTCCTCGCCCCTGGCGCAGATTGCCAGGCGGCAGCCCTCCTGGGCGAGCGTCAAGGCCGTCGCGCGCCCGATGCCACGACTGCCCCCGGTCACAAGCGCCACCTTTCCGGCAAGGTTAAGGTCCATGGCAATTACCTCTTGAGCTCAGAATACGGGTCTCACCGCCCACAATCCTAGCACCGTTGCGGGCCATCGCGTGCGGCGGATGCGGAGGCCCCGCTATTGACATCTCCGGCTCTCCATTTTAGTGTGACTTGTATTCTCGTTACGGATACGGAATCGTCAAGTGCCGCCATGCATCATTGACACGTTGCAATCGGCGCATACGCGGGAGAAAAAAAATGGAATTTGGATTCGGCGTCCCCACAAGAGGTCCCCTCTCATCGCCCGAGAACATGGTCACTCTCGCCACGAAGGGCGAGGAGATGGGGTTCGACATCGTCAGCGTGAGCGATCACATTGTGATCCCGAGGTCCATAGACTCGGTTTATCCCTATAACGAGTCGGGCCGGTACGCGGGAGGAGACGAGGGCGCATGCCTGGAACAGCTCACGACCTTGAGCTACCTGGCCAGCGCGACCTCCACGATAAAGCTCATGACCTCCGTCTTGGTGCTGCCGCATCGCGGCCCCGTGCTGACCGCGAAGATTCTGGCGACCATCGACGTGCTTTCGGGCGGCAGGCTCATCGTGGGCTGCGGCATAGGCTGGATGGAAGAGGAGTTCGTGGCCCTCGGCGCGCCACCGTACAAGGAGCGCGGCGCGGTGGGAGACGAGTATATTCAGGCTTTCAAGGAGCTGTGGACCAGCGATTCCCCGACATTTCACGGCAAGTACTGTAGCTTTGACAACATAGCCTTCGCTCCAAAGCCCGTGCAAAAACCTCACCCGCCCATATGGATTGGCGGAGAGAGCCCTCCCGCCCTAAGGCGCGCCGCGAAGTACGGCGACGCCTGGTTTCCCATCGGCACCAACCCGCGTTTTCCCGTTGGCTCGGTCAACCAGCTTTCGGAGTACATGGGCCGCGTGCGTGACAACGCGCGAAAGATAGGCAGAGACCCTTCCGAGCTTGACTTCGCCTACAGCGCCAACTGGTACAACGATGAAGCAGCCGAGGTCGTTGATGGAGAGCGCCGCGTGTTCACGGGCTCGGCGGCGCAGATAGCCGGCGATATCAAGGCGTTCGAAGAGGTGGGGGTGAGGCACATCATGCTGAACCTACAGAGCGACACGCTGGACGGGTCTCTGTCGCGCATGGACCGCTTCGCCAATAACGTGAAATCTTTGCTGTAGAGGCGGCGTCTTTGATAAACGAAGAAAGGCTCCAGGCCCTTTCTGAAGACTGGGATACCCTCCTGGCCATCGCCGCGCATCCCGACGACCTTGAATACGGCACCGCCAGCGCCGTCGCCCGGTGGACGTCCCTTGGGAAAAGAGTCGTATATCTCATGGTGACGCGAGGGGAGGCCGGAATCGACTCCATGTCCCCCACGGAGGCGGGACCCCTTCGAGAGCGCGAAGAACGAGAGAGCGCCAAGGTCGTGGGCGTGGATGTCGTGGAGTTCCTGGACTATGCGGATGGCGTGGTCGAGTACGGGCTGCCCCTGCGAAGGGACATCTCACGCGTGATTCGTCGACACAGGCCCGACGTGTTGCTGACGGGCAACTTCGCCCTGTCGTGGCCCGGCGGAGCGATGTTCAACATGGCGGACCACCGTTGGGTGGGCCTGGCGGTCCTGGACGCCGCGAGGGACGCGGGCAATCGTTGGATCTTCCCCGAGCTCCTGGAAGAGGGATACGAGCCCTGGAGCGGCGTCGGCAAAGTCCTTGTGAGCGCCTCTCCGGATGCTTCGCACGCTGTCGACGTCACTGATTTCATGGACACGGGCATCGCCTCCCTGGAGAAACATAAGGTCTACATAGACAACCTGGGCAAGGAATTCGACGCCGAGACTTATCTGACATTCAACCTTGCTGCCATCGGTGAAAGACTTGGCTGCGACTACGCCGTCTCCTTCAAGGTTTTCGAGCTGTAGCTGCGGTGACTCCGAATCATATGTAATGGCGAGCACCAGTTTCGCCTCCGTTATTCGGAACGAAAGATTCGAAGCATGAGGAACCCCAAATGAAGGCTGTGTACATAACGGAGCATGGCGGCATCGATGCGCTGACCTACGGAGACCTTCCCGAGCCCGAGCCCGGGCCAAACGACGTCAAGATTCGCGTCAGGGCCTGCGCATTGAACCGTCTTGACCTTTACACCAGAGAAGGGGCCAGGGGAACCCGGGTCCGGTTCGACGGCCCGCACATTCTCGGCGGTGACGCGGCCGGCGACGTCGTGGAGGTCGGCAGCGAGGTGACCCGGTTCCAGTCGGGCGACCGCGTCGTCGTCAACCCTCGCCTCACCTGCCGACAGTGCCGGTTCTGCATCTCCGGCGAGGAGGAGCTGTGCGAAAAGCCGGGCATGCTCGGCTCCACCACCAGCGGCGGATACGCCGAATTCGTCAGCCTGCCTGCCGTAAACGCCGTCACATTGCCGGACTCTCTCTCCTACGAGCAGGCGGCATCGCTCCCAACCGTGTTCTTGCCGTCATGGACGATACTGGTCCGGAAGGCCGCGCTTCAGCCCTGGGAGACGGCGCTGATACTCTCGGCATCCAGCGGCGTGGGCACGGCCGCCATCCAGGTCGCCAAGAACATCATCGGGGCAAATGTCATTACGACGACCAGCACCGAGGAGAAGGCGCAGCGGGCCCGAGAGCTGGGCGCGGACCACGTAATCAACTACAACAACGAAGACATCGCCAAGCGAGTCCAGGAGATTACCGATGGAAGAGGCGTGGACGTCGTTCTGGACCATGTGGGCGCCGACTTCTGGCCCGCCGCCATGAAGTCCCTGGCCATGGGTGGACGCTACGGCATATGCGGCGTCACGACGGGCTATCGCGCCGAGCTTCAGATGGGGTTGCTCTTTCTGAAATACCAGACGGTGTTCGGCGTGTTCATGGGCCGCAAGGAGGACCTGCGCCAGATCGTGGAGATGGCGGGCAGGGGGGTGATACGCGGCGTAATACACCAGACGTTTTCGTTGCAAGATGCCGCGAAGGCCCACGAGACGATGGAGGGCACGAACTTTTTCGGCAAACTTGTTCTTACGGTGCCCTAAATTCTGCAAGAATGCGTACGACTGGCGCGTCAACGGCTCGTCGCTAGGCTTGAAGGCCCATTTAGAGCCGATCCGAAAACCTAATTTCGACGTCTTACGGTCCTTCGACAATGCTCTTCGCAGGAGCGGAGTCCGAAGATATTCTGTTTGAAGAGTCGGACAGGACGAACCGAAGATTGCCCGTTCGTGGTGAGCTTGTCGAACCATTCGTGGCAGTTTTCGGATAGGCTCTTAGCTGGACTTTGTACATTCCAATTGCGCCTCAACACGAAGGCGTATAGCTGATGGTCAGTAATCGGCAGACATTTTACATGTCGAGTTTGCAGGGCGGGTGCGGAAAGTCCTTGAACGATGAGATAGGTGTTTATGCGGCAGAGCGAAGGCATCATAATAAACCCGTTCGAATGCGCTCCTAAGCCCCCGTCATTCCGGCGAAAGCCGGAATCCAGAGTGCAAAGTCCAGCTTAGGACGTGCACGCCTTATCCCGAGCTCAGGTTTCTAGGCATATCAATC
>JADFKI010000003.1 GCA_022565015.1 Chloroflexota bacterium | reverse complement strand
CGAGCGTGAATTTGCCGCTGTTCAGGGCCGAGTTGCCATAGTGGTAGAGAGCTCGCAGGACACCCTTCCCCAGGCGAGGCTCAATCCGGTACAGGTGCTCGCTTTCCATCCAGTGGGCCGCGAATCCATCGGCCCCCTCGAAGATATCGAGGGTTTCCTGCAACGCCGGTAGCTCTGCCTCCTCGAAGGCGACCTTGACCATCGCGACCATCTGCGGCTGAAAGTCCACCCCCGACGTGTCGATGATCTCGTCCTCCATCTGCTTGTGCATTCTGAAGGACTCCATCGCCAGTGGGGCGAGTGGCCCCGGGATGCCCGCGCCCTGCAGAGGATTGAGGCCGCCGGCCGACATTCCCGACGCCTGGGAGCCGATGCCCTCGCGCTCGATGATCGTCGATTTGACCCCCGCCTTGGCGAGGAAATACGCCGTCGAGCAGCCGGCGGCTCCACCACCAATGATTACGACGTCCGTATTCTGCGGCATATACACCTCCCGAAGCTTGAGACGACGGCCAATGTTGGTAGTCCCGGCGTCAGTATACCAGTGCGGGACGATGCCTCAGTCATGCGAGAACCCCTCGGCCAGGGCTCGGCTGGGAAGTCTCGGCGGACGGGCCAGGTATATCAGCAGGAGTGACACGCCGAACGCGACCAGCGCGAACGTGAAGATTATCGTGTAGCTCCCCGTCATCCGAAACAGCATCGCCCCGAAGGTGGGGCCGAGGCCGAGGGCGCCAATCTGTAGAGGTCCCATCAGCCCCGTTATAGACCCAAAATGCGCTCTTCCGAAATACCGCGCAATGATCATGCTGTTCAGAATGTTCATCCCGCCCGTGGACGTACCCCAGAGCACGACGACGTACAATCCATAGTCCTCCAGCGGAATGAGGAGAAACAACGATGTTGAGACTATGGCGGTAGGAAGAGCGATCAGGGCGAGTAGCCTGGGAGAATGGCGATCGGAAAGGTAGCCCCAACCAGGGTTGACGAGAGCCCCGAAAATCGAGCTCATGCTGAGCCCGATTGCGGCTACTGGCAGCGACAGTCCAGAGTCTCTCAGGAACGGCACGACCTGGAATCCGATCGTGCCGTCTGTAAGAATTACGAGCACTTCGGCGGCGACTATGAGCCAAAAGACCGGAGACAGCGCGGCCTCGCCGGCGCGCCAGCTGAACTCTCGCGAGCCGGACGCGACTGAGGCCCCGTCGCCCGTCTGTGCAGCCATGGGCCTGGGTCTTTCGTCGCCGTCGGGCAGCAGACCGATGTCCGACGGCCTCCGCCTCATGACCAGATAAAGCGGTATGACCAGCAGAAAAGAGAATGCCCCAAGGTAGCGATAGCCCGTTCGCCAGCTTGATACCCGCGAAATTAGCGAGATGACCTGGATGTTTATCGCTCCTCCGATGGGTCTTGACATGGAGGTTAGGCCCAGTGCGAGGTTGCGGTTTCGAATAAAGAAGTTTACCGCGGTGGTGCGCGGAACGACTCCTACCATAACGGGATTTCCGATGGCCCTGGCGATTATGTAGGCGACGTAGAACTGCCAGAGAGCGTTTGTCCCGGCTATGGCGAAGAAGGAGAACCCCAGCACTATCGCTGCCAGGGGCATCAGAGGACGAGGGCCGTACCGATCGGTGAGGCGTCCCACAAACGGCGTCAGGAACCCCGATGTCCACGTGCCGGCGGTTACGCAATACGCGATCGCAGTGCGGTCCCAGCCCGTGTCTTCGATGATCAGGCTCTGGATTCCGCCAATGACGAGCTGGGCCGACCCTGTGGCAGCGTAGGTTCCTAATGCGGCTACTACGAGGACCAGCCATCCATAATAAAAGGGCGGTCGAGGTCGCCAGTCCCTTATCGAATCGAAAAACGACACAGAAATATTTAGACCAACTCTCCGGATTTTCTTAGAGTAACCGCACCTCTGCGGCGAATCATGATACGCTGGCCCAGCCCTGTACCCCGTACCCCAGCCCCCCGTCTAAACATCGAATGACATGAGCTCGTCGGAGAACAGCAGCCCGCCGTCGTAGACCTCTCTCACGTCGCCGATGCCCTTCTCCATGGGTCCGTGCTGCGAGAGGTGTGACCCAACATGGACCAGCACCAGCTTCTTGACTCCCGCGGCCTGCGCCATCCTCGCCGCGCCCAGCGTGCCGCATTGCCCGGACGCCTCGCCGTCCTCGTCCATGATCTCCTGGTCGTCCCAGCACATGCAGAGCATCACGTCGGCGTTCCTGGCAAGATCGATTACTGATTCGCATGGCTGAGTGTCGCCCGTGAAGACCACGCTGCCGTCCGGCGTATCGAAGCGATAGGCCAGCGAGTCCAGGAAAGGCTGCACGTGCTCGGCGGGAGCTGCCGTCACCTCCCAGTCCTTGCCGGAGTAGACCTTGCCGGGGCCGACATCCGTGGCGTTGACTTCGGGAGGCTTCCGAGGCAGCGTACCGCCTCTGTTAACGTGAATGCGCTGGCTGAGGGGGTGGCCCACGCGGGCCTTCCAATCGTGGGCGAACAGGCCTTCGTCGGGGTCAAGGATTCCCCTTGTTATCTTCTCCGTCAGGGTCGGTCCGAACACCTGAAGCGTATTCTCTTTGCCCGTGCTCTGGTCCCAGCGGCACAGCAAGAAGCAGGGGTAGTCGATGTCATGGTCGAAGTGGTGGTGCGTGAAAAAGAGCTTGTCGATATCGGTGGGCCAGAGCCCGGCCTTCACCAGCTTGTGCGTTGCGGCCGGCCCGCAGTCCAGCATCACCTGCTCGTCGCCGATCTCCAGGGCAAACGCCGAGCCGAACCGCGTCGGCGTGGGTGTTGGCGTGCCCGCGCCCAGTATGTGTATTCGCGTCATATTCTTTCCTTTTCAGGAATTTTTGCCCTACTGCGTCATATGTCGAAGTGCATCAGCTCGTCGGTGAATATGAGCTCGCCGTCGTAGATCTTCTTGGCGTCACCTATGCCCTTTTCCCGGACGCCCACGCCGGAGAGATAGGGCCCGACGTGGACGAGGGCCAGCTTCTTCACACCCGCTTCTTGCGCCAGCCTCGCGGCGTCCCTGGTGCCGCACTGCCCTACGGACTCTCCGATTTCGTCCATGCGGTCCTGGTCGTCCCAGCACATGCACAGCATCAGGTCGGCGTCCCTGGCCAGCTCTCGGACCGAGTCGCACGGCTGAGTGTCGCCGGTGAAGACGACGCTGCCGTCCGGCGTGTCGAAGCGATAGGCCAACGAGTCCAGGAAGGGCTGCACATGCTCGGCGGGGGCCGCGGTAACCTCCCAGTCCCTGCCGGAGTAGACCTTACCGGGGCCGATGTCTTTGGCGATCACCTCCGGGGGCTTTCGAGGCAGCACGCCGCCCCTGTTCTGATAGACCCGAAGGCTGCCCGGATATCCGACCCTGGCCTTCCAGTCGTGGGTGAAGGCGCCCTCCTCGCCGATAAGCCGTTCGGTGATAGTCTCCGTCAGAGTAGGGCCGAACACCTGAAGCGTGTTCTCCTTGCCGATGCTCTGGTCCCAGCGGCACAGCAGGAAGCAGGGGTAGTCGATGTCATGATCGAAGTGGTGGTGAGTAAAAAAAAGATGGTCGATCTTCGTTGGCCAGAGGCCGGCCTTCACCAGCTTGTGCGTGGCGGCTGGTCCGCAGTCCACCATGAGCTGCTGATCGCCGATCTCCAGCGCAAATGCCGAGCCGAATCGCGCGGGAGTCGGAGTGGGTGTACCCGCGCCGAGGACGTGTACCCTAGTCATTGCAAACCTCGACCTCTCGAAAAGTAGGCCAAGTTTAGCAGGTCAGACGCCCGCTAGACTAGGGTTCAGGACGGCCGTGGATACGAGTGGGGTGTTAGCGCCGCGCCTTCTCGGTCCGATATCTCTCGTCAATGACTTTAGGCGCGTGCACGACGAAAGTCAGGCGAGAATCGTTGAAAGGACAGACGCATTCGGCCACGGCTTCCATATCCCGACCGTTCAGGATGTTGTCGAGTACGGGAGACAGGACTACGGCCGCGGGTTGACAGATAGGATAGTTGGAATGGCCCTCTGCATCGATCTCCCAAGTGTCTTCGAAAGTGAATCCCAGCGGACAGGCGCCTTTCGCTCCGGAGATTCCGACGGTACAGGGGGTCCTGGGTGCGGGTAGCGTATTGATCAGATTTCGCGTCGAAGGGCCGGCGTTGAGTGTCTTAGCAGTCAATTTTCTACTCCTCCTGTTTCAGGAGCCCTGACCACAACACGCGAAGGACCGCATATTCTAAAAGCCGAAGTCTATGACCTCTATATAAACCAAAGACCGTTTTCAGTAACGCATTTTCTGCTTTCTTCAGCCCCAATATTCGTCAGTTCATATTTAAATGAGGATGTACTCGATGGGTCTTTTCCCGAAGCAGAACCTGTGCGAGCCAACCGTGCCTCCGGCGACGTAGTAACATTGGAAGTCCGAAGATTATGCAAACACCTTATACCGTTGATGACGTATCGAACGAGAGGAAGCATGAAACTGGATATTAGGCGATCTGTGGGTGCACTGCTGTTGTTGGCAGTCGTCGCCCTGCTCGCAGGCTGCGGAAGTGGCGAAGGCCAGGAGACGCCTTCGCTAGCATCCGAGGCCTCCTTGCGAGTGGCGCTGGCGTCCTCGGACTTGAGCGTGGGACGAAACAGGGTCGTCTTCGCCTTGATCGATCCTCAATCCGGGCCCATAAGGGGCGCCAACGTTCAGGTATCGACCTACTTCCTGTCTTCAGGGGGACAGGAAGGCCCCATTGAGGCCGTTAACGCCGTATTCCAGGAGTGGCCCGTCAGGCCGAGCGGCATCTACACGGTGGAGCTGACCTTCGATAGGCCCGGCAACTGGGGTCTCGTCACCGAAGCCATCGATGCCGACGGAGTTCGTCGACCCGCCGATACCGGTCTGCAGATCAAGGAGACCAGCTCGTCGCCCGGCCTGGGCACGCCCGCGCCAAGGAGCGACAGCAAGACTTTGAGCGACGTCGAGGGCATCGAGCAGATTTCCACGGACCGCGACCCGGACAGAGACCTCTACGAGAAGACCATCGCCGAGGCTGTTGAGTCCGGTAGGCCATTGATGCTGACCTTTTCGACGCCCGCCTTCTGCCAGACGGCAACCTGCGGGCCGCAGCTAGACGTCGTTAAGGACATTAAAGGGGAATATGGCGACAGGGCCGAGTTCATCCACATCGAGGTGTTCGACAATCCTCACCTGATGGAGGGCAATATCGCCAACGGCGTCCTGTCGCCTACCCTGGCCGAGTGGGGCCTCGTGAGCGAGCCGTGGACCTTCGTCGTGGACGGAGACGGACTGGTCCAGGCAAAGTTCGAGGCCTTCACGACCCGCAAAGAGCTGGAGGAGGCGCTGATCGCGGTGCTGGAATAATCCTGTATTCGTTCATTTTCGCCAAGGTCACCAGCCCTTTGGCCTGTGGAAAGTTCCCTTGCTGTCAACGAGAGTAACAGGAAACTGACTGGCTCTTATAGGCCCTCTGCGAATACTACGATTGAAATCGGCCGATTGCTGAAGCGCGTGGCTCACCCTTTTTTGCGGATTCAAGACACCTACTTTCTTGTTCAATTCGGCGCGCACGAACTCGATAGGAGATACTAGGTCTGAGTCGTTCGTTACCAGCACAGCCAACTCATAATCATCCCTAAAACCATCTACTAAAAGTTGGGTCGCTAGATTTACATCGGACCCTTTCTCTTCGGTCTTGATGACTTCAACGGTACGAGGACCGCTATTGGGAGGCCTAGCTAAAGGCATTCTCACGTTGTTGGAGAGAAAATGTCCAAAGTGGACCGTCAGATAGGGGATGGTTTCCAGAGCGCGGATATAAGTCTGCTGGCGTTGTCTCTTTTGAGGGTCGTCACGTGTTGCGTTTACTAGCGCAGTAAAATATCGAATTCTGTTAATCTTGTGGCCCTGTAAAGTGAGAGCGAATAACTTGGAGAAATCAAGCCAGCGATAGGGCGTATCTTTCACACATCCATAGTAAAAATTAAACCCGTCAATATAGACGTTAGCGATCAAGGGATGTGCCTAAAAAGCTAAGGTCGCCTTTCGGCGACCTTGCGCCCTGACGCCTAAGCGAACAGGGGTGATTACCCTATCTACTATAATGTCTGGGGAATGTCTTGTCAATAGTTCCCGCCCTTGGCACAGGCGGTGCTGGAGTAGCTCTTTACGCCCCCTCGACGATAATCAGGCTCGTCGTCGCCGCCTTCTGTCGAATGGCCAGGGCAGGGGCGTACTCCTCCGAGTTGTACCACTCTTTCGCCCTCGCGACGCTCTCGAACTCGAGGACGACCACGCGATGAGGCGTCCAGTCCCCTTCCACAACCTCGTGAGCGCCGCCGCGGACGACGAATCTGCCGCCGTACTTCTCTATGGTAGGCGCCACCAGCCTCCGATACTCGCCGTAAGCCTCAGCGTCATGGACATCAACGTCTACGATTACATAGCCTGCCATTGTTAGCCCCTCCTGGTCTTGATGATCCCCGATTCACGCGATGCTATTTCCGTTGTGTGCCGGCGTCAACCAGGCCAAGACTCAGTAACTATCTCAAAACGTCTATCCATGATGGACCATCCTTCGACATGCTCTCCGCAGCGGCGGTCCGCAGTGGCGGACTCCGAAGATATTCAAATAAGGAGTCGGAGAGTCCGGCGATAATCGATTTAGGGAGTCGGACAGGACGAACGGGCAGAAAGAACTCTCTCCGTTCGTGGTGTCCGACTCCTTGGAATGTATATCTTCGGACTCCGATTCGTCGGAGAGCTTGTCGAATCATCTTTTTAGATGGTTACCTGGCCCGCCGATGCATTTCCCAGCCACTTGAGGATATGCTTCGTGTGTTCGGCATAGTGCTCGTACCCGTCTACACGGACGCGGCGTTGGACCTGGTCGTCTCTGGCGACATCTTCCGGCAACCTATCTATGAACGCCAGCAGCTCGTCGTGGACCGCCTCCATGTCGGACCGTAACTCTTCCAGCGAGCGCGACCTGTTAGACTCGGACGTTACGGCGTTGAACCCGTCAACGTCTGTCCATTTCAAGGCGTCGGCGTCCCCGCTCTCCTGAAATGCCCGGACCGTGCTCATGGCCTGCCTCTCCCAGGAGGTCACGTGACCTATCAGGTCCTTGACCGACCACGCCTCGACGACACCCGCCTCTTCCATTCGATGCGGAGGCACACGGCCTAGCGCTTTCTGGAGGGTCTCCCACGATTCGCCGACCTTCATGAGCATCTCCCGGCGAATTTCACTCATGATCTTCTCCCCTTAACGAAGGGCCATATGCCAAGTCGCCCTCGAACTGTAGCCAGGGGCGCCAGCAATTCTATCCCATGGAGTGATAAAATGCTTATTGAGGCTAGCCCAACTTGTTGGGGCTAGCCCGTTCGGCGTGTAATCTTAACGGAGAAGTGCATGAGCCTTAGCGTATTGAGCGGCGCACTACAGGCCGCTCCCCGGTATAAACAGCTAATTCGAGACCTAGAGCGGCCCCGAGTCGGCGCGACGGCGCAAGTCCTCGACAATGCCGTACCGTTCACACTGGCGACGCTCCATCGAGACCTGAGCTATCCCATCCTCGTGCTTACGCCCCGGCCGGAAGACGCTCGCCGCCTCCACGAGCAGCTGCTTGTGTGGAGCGACGATGAGGACCATGTCTTGCACTTCCCAGAGTCCGAGATTCTGCCCTTCGAGCGCCTGTCATCGGATGCCGACACGGTCCACCAGCGCCTTCGTACGCTGTCGCACCTGATCGCAGAAAAAGGGCCTGCGCCCATCGTGGTCGCTTCCGTGGCCGCGGTAACGCAGAAGACCATCGACAAGAAGTCCTTCGCGGCGACATCCCACACCCTGGCCCGCGGCCAACAAATCGACCTCGACGACCTTCTGGGGCAGTGGCTGAAGATGGGGTACCAGTTTGAGTCTTCGGTCTACGGCCCTGGGTTCGTGAGCAGGCGCGGCGGCATCGTCGACATCTTTCCCCTGGGCGCGGAGATGCCTGCCCGCATCGAGCTCTGGGGCAACGAGATCGACAGCATACGCCTCTTCGACCCTTCGACTCAACGCTCCACGGACGTTGTCGAAAGCATCGACGTTACGGTCACACAGGAGACCCTGCCTGCCCTTACCTCCAACGACGACCTGGACAGGTCCATGGCTGATCTCGACGTCTCCAACTGCTCTCAAGCCACGCAGGAGCGACTGCGGGAGGAGTTCGACCTTCTCGCAGGTGGCCATGAGGTCGAAGACCTCAACTTCTACGCAGGCTTCTTCTGTCGGGGGTCGCTGATGGACTACATGCCGGACGATTCGCTCGTGATTCGTCACAGGCCTCCGGATATAGCAGAGGCCGCGTGGGACATCGAAGAGCGCACTCACGACCTCCGAGAGGCGAAGGAGGGCCGAGGCGAGCTACCAAGAAATTTTCCGTCGTCGCACCTGCTGTGGCATGAGGCCGAGGAGGGGCTGACGCGGGTACACAGGCGGCTGGACGTTACGCCGTGGGGCGCGCAGGAGCTAAGCTATCAGGATGCCCACGTCCTCCCGTTCACATCGCCACCGACGTTCTTCGGCAAGCTGGACAGCTTCGTCGACGAGGCCCGCGAGCTCATGGAGGACAACGCTCGGGTGGTCACCGTGACCTCGCACTCTCGAAGGCTCGGGGAGATTTTTTCGGAGAGCAAGGTAAAAGTCGAGCTGCCCGACGAAATGGTGGAGGTCCCGAAGCCCGGGTCGTTTACGCTGGTCCAGTCGGAGGCCGGGGGTCTTAACGAAGGCTTCGTCCTTACCAGCCAGGGTGAAACGCTGGCCGTGTTCAGCGACACGGAGGTCTTCGGCATCACGAAGCAGCGGCGAACGCGTCGCAGGGCCAGCGCCATGCGCGACGCGTTCTTGTCCGAGCTGTCCCCGGGGGATTACGTCGTGCATGTAGAGCACGGCATAGGCAGGTTCGTCGGCACGGGTCATCTGGCGAAGGAGGAGGGCGGCGACAGCACCGAGTACCTGATTCTTCAATACGCCCAGAGCGACAAGCTCTACATCCCCATGGAGCACCTGGACCGGGTGGCTGGCTACGTCGCGCCTCTGGACCGGCCGCCTTCCCTCACCCGCCTTGGCACACAGGAGTGGAAGCGCGCCAAAGAGCGCGCCGAGCGCTCGACTCGGGAGATGGCCGCCGAGCTTCTTGCCCTCTACGCGGCCCGTGAGCTCGTGGACGGGTACGCCTTCGCGCCCGACGTGCCGTGGCAGGCCGAGCTCGAAGAGTCGTTCCCCTTCGAGGAGACGCCGGACCAGCTTGCCACGATAGCCGAGGTCAAGGCCGACATGGAGTCCAAGAAGCCCATGGACCGCCTGGTGTGCGGCGACGTGGGCTACGGCAAGACAGAGATCGCCCTCCGCGCCGCCTTCAAGGCCGTCATGGAGGGCAAGCAGGTCGCCGTACTGGTGCCGACCACGGTGTTGGCCCAGCAGCACTACGTCACCTTCTCTCAGCGCCTCAGCGCCTACCCGATCAGGATCGAAGTGCTCAGCCGGTTTCGCACGGACAAAGAGCAGCGGGATATCGTGGAGGGGCTCGCCACGGGCCAGATCGACATCTGCATCGGTACTCACCGCCTCATTCAACGCGACGTCCGATTCAAGAACCTCGGCCTCGTGGTGATAGACGAGGAGCAGCGATTCGGAGTCGCGCACAAGGAGCGGCTCAAGCAGATGCGCCAGGAGGTGGACATCTTAACGTTGACGGCCACGCCTATCCCGCGAACGCTGCATATGTCCATGGCGGGCGTCCGTGACATGAGCACCATGGAGACGCCGCCCGAGGAGCGGTTGCCGATCAAGACCTACGTCTCGGAGTTCAGCGACGAGCTCATCAGAGAGGCCATTCTCCGCGAGCTCGACCGTCAGGGCCAGGTCTATTTCCTGCATAACCGGGTCCACAATATCGATTACATGGCCAACTATATCCGCCGGCTTGTGCCCGAGGCGGAGGTCGGCGTGGCCCATGGCCAGATGCACGAGGGAGAGCTGGAACAGGCGATGCTGGACTTCGCCGAGCGCAAGATGGACGTGCTCGTCTGCACGACCATCATCGAATCGGGCCTGGACATCCAGAACGTCAACACGCTGATCGTAAACCGCGCGGACACCTTCGGCCTCTCCCAGCTGTACCAGCTACGCGGCAGGGTAGGGCGCAGCGCCAGACGCGCATATTCTTACCTGTTGATCCCTAAAACCCGAAGCCTTACCGATACGGCCGAGAAGAGGTTGAAGGCCATGCTCGCCGCCACTGAGCTTGGCGCCGGCTTTCGCATCGCCATGAAGGACCTGGAGATTCGGGGCGCCGGCAACATTCTGGGCTCCGAGCAGAGCGGACACATCCACGCCGTCGGATTCGAGCTCTACACGAAGCTGCTCTCGACCGCCGTACAGGACCTGAAGGCCAGCCGCGAGGGCAACGCCGGCGCCGAAACGAGCACACCACCGGAAGCCCTGGACGGCACCGGCTCGGAGCCCGAACCCAACGATCCCACCATCGACATCGGCATTCCGGCCAGCCTGCCCGAGGACTACATCGATGACCTGTCCACCAGGCTGGGCATGTACCAGCGGATGGTCCAGCTGCGCAAGATCGAGGACGTCGACGAGATGGCGGACGAGCTACGCGACCGGTTCGGCCCCTTGCCCTGGCAGAGCGAGAATCTTCTGTACGTCGCGAAGCTCAAGATCCACGCCAGAAACGCCGGGCTGGACGCCGTCTCCAGACAGGGCGGCAAGATCGTATTGCGCACGAGATATGACGTCGGCGGAGCCAGACGGGCGCTCCAAAGAAGGCTTGGCCCTTATGTGGAGGTCGGCAACACGCAGATCCGCATCTTGCTGGACGAGATCGAAGGCGAGTGGGAGGCCGTTTTACTGGACATTACGGCAAAGCTGTCGGGATTCGTGGAGCAGATGTCCAGCGCCGTGCCTGTGGCGTAGGTTTCTGGCGTCCAAGTTAGGTCATTCCACGGAGTGACAGGTTACCTGACGACCCCGAAATCTTACACATAGTTACAGGGCTTTTTAGCGTGTCTGTGGTTCGACAAGCTCTGCTAGGAAACGGTCCTTGGAGACGGACTCCGGTCTGATACTACTTAGGATACTACTTAGGATATCGGAGCGTCCGCAGATATACATACCACGAAGTAGGAAACCACGAACGGCCACGACTTGAGATTAGCCACCTAATAAAGGGCTAGAAACCGCACACCAATGACAAGGCCCCTTGAAGAATTAGATAGCCCTTGTTTGGAAGGCAGGCGCTCTTCAAAACAGATAGTGTCGTATCACTTGCTCTGCTCCCAGAGTTGCGTGATCCTAAGGCCGTGTAGAAAAACCTGGGTCATATTTGGCCACGACACGTTGCCGCTTAAGAAGCAGGTGCAAACTTGTAAACCGCTTTATTAGCGGAGTAATTGACAAATGCGGTTATTTGTAATACATTGTTACCGGAGGCGTCGAAAGGTTCAAAAATGATCGTCTATATAGAAGACATCTTGTGGGATGATGGAAACATCGCACATATCGAAGAAAGAGAGCTGCTCCTCGGCGAAGTGGAGGAGGCCATTTTGGGCCAGATTCGTGCCTTCAAAAAGGGTGGGAAACTGATAATAATAGGCCAAAGCGACGCCGGACGCTATTTGACTGTAGTTCTTGAGCATGTAGACGGAGAGGCTTGGAGACCGGTAACAGCCAGAGAATGCGACAAAAAGGAGAAGCGCCTAGCAAGGAGAACTAAGACAACGAGGATGGTTTGATGAATACAAAAAGGGGAGACAATAATAATCAGGAGGTTACGAACTGGGAGACCGAAAGCGTTGCCGATCATCTGGAAGATTTAGAGGAAGTAACGGTAGAGGTAAGGCCTACGCTCTCACACACGTTATCGGTGAGAATCACTAAGGAAGATTATAAAAAACTCCGAACGCTCGGCCAGGAAACCAGTTTGGGAACAACGACCATGGCGAGGTACCTACTTCACCAGGCATTGCTGGCACCGAGGATGCAGTTGGCTTTTGCAGCTTTGCAGGGAGAGGGGGTTCGCTCTGAATTAGAATCCATGGTGGAAGAAGGGAAGATCCCGCCCGACAGCGATGAGCCGGACATGTATTTCCTATCAGGTGAACGCATAAGAAAGCTCGCGACAATCATGGTTACTGAAATGTCTAGGCTTATGGAAGAGTCAATCAAGGAGTTTGGGAAAGTGAAGCCTGGTAGTGAAGAATACAAGGCGCTGAGGGATCTTGAGACAGCAAAACATTAGGGGCTGAGTACAAAAGCAAGATGTAGTGGAAGGCCGGGCGTTTGCCCGGCCTTCCTATTTCTGTCTCCTGACGTGTCTGGCGATCTCCTGCTCCCAAAGCAGGCGCTCTACTATCAGGTCACACCCTCTCGAATTCTCTAACGGCGTTCGCACTTATGGAATTGAACCGCCACTGTCCCGCTTATCCGACAGTCAGTCTGTACAACTCCCACATCCGTAAATCGCCGAGGTTCAAACGTGAACCCTTGACGGCCCAGACTCATCAGATGTATTATAAATAGGACGGCCAGCCGGTTTATTAAAACCGTAAACCACAGAGGCCGTGGATGTTACCCAAGGATCGAGTTAGCAGGCGGCAACATGGCACCGAAGGTAAGCGAAGAGCACATGGAAGAACGGAGGCAGCAGATTCTAGACGCTGCCGTGAGAAGCTTCTCGCGAGGCGGCCTACACCAGACGACCATCGAGGATATACGTCTGGAGGCCGAGCTCTCACGGGGCGCCGTCTATCACTACTTCAAGACCAAGGAGGACATCATCGACGCCATACGGGAGAGATCGGCAGGCCAGGCTGAGTCGTTCTACAGAGATTCTTCCGGTGGCGTTGACGGCGCGACGAATCTACTGAACCTGGTCGATGCAACGCTGTCGTTAATGACATCTCCCGAATCCGCCGAGGCAAATAGGCTGGCACTGTTCCTCTGGGCCGAGTCTCTGGTAAACCAGCGCATCATGGACGGCCAGCTGCCGGCCTTCAAGCCGTACCTCGAAGCGCTCGCCAAGGCCGTCACCGAGGCACAGGCTGTGGGAAGGGCGGTTCCCCAGGTTGATCCCCGGGCGCTGGCGCGCGTGATCGCCGGAACGATGCTGGGACTACAGATTCAGCTCACGTGGGAACCGGAGATGGATATGGATGCGGCGGAGCATGCGCTCGATCTGATGCTTACGGGCAAACTCTGGAGCTCAGTCGAGCCCAGCGCATAGCGATTATTCGACTATTGGCGAGTGAGGGTAGTATCTTGTCCACTAACAACGCCGGGTCGCTGGTTTTTATATAGAGTGCAGGGAAACGACCCGTGGAAATCTGTGCAACTGCAGCTCGGGGCGTGGCAATAATCGGACCGGGGACCTGGGCAAGCAGAGAGTGTAGGTGAACCGGCGCAACGCATTTTTATTTCCCAAAGGAGGAAGCTATGATTGCCGGCGTTTAACGGAAGGAATTGTTCTAACGCAGCAGGAAAAGTACAACAAGGCTATTCATGATTAAAACTAGGCAACTATTTATAAGGAGCGATTGAAAGTGACGATAATTACAAGTGAAATTCAGATCGACGCGCCAAGAGAGAAGGTTTGGAAGGTTGTAGCCGACCTTGGATCAGTGAGCGTATGGAATCCCGTAATAGCAAAGTCGCACTATACATCAGAGGCCAAAGAAGGCTTGGAGGCCTCCCGGCGCTGCGATTTCCCCGACGGGGGTTACGTCGAGGAACGAGCAACTGAGTGGAAGACCGGAGAGGGTTTCACGCTAGACATTTACGAAGGCACTGTGCCATTCGCCTCTGCGCGTGGGAGTTTCTCGATCGCGGACAGCGGCAATGGGAGCTTTGTTACCTTAACGCTCGAATACGACTTGAAAGCGGACGTGCCCGTAGACCCGATTGAGGTGGAACGCCAGAACCGCGAAGACTTGCTCCCTCTGGTGTTGGCAAGTCTGAAACACTATGTCGAGACGGGCGATCCTATGCCGATGCCAGAAGGCGCCTGAGCGGAGATTCAGACCAGGTAATTCGAGTTTTGACACGATTCTAATCATAGGAGAGGCAAATGACCAAGGTTTCAGGACAGATTGTAATTGACGCCCCCGCGGAGAAAGTCTGGGAAGTGCTCGCCGACTTTGGCGGTGTGTACAAGTGGGCGCCCGGGGTCGCCGAGTCCCACTCCACATCAAGCAGCAACAGCGGTGTCGACGCTGCTCGGCACTGCGACGTTCCCGGTTTCGGTGGCATTGAGGAGTTCATTACAGAATGGAATGAGGGAGTCGGCTTTAGCTACAAAGTTGAACCCTTTGGAATGATTGACGAATCATCCAGCACGTGGAAGATAACGCCTCAGGGCGACAAGACACTCGTTTATACCGAGCTCAACGTGAACATGCGATTTGGCCTATTTGGTTCGATCATGGAAAGGCTCGTCGTCAGGCGCAAGATCGAGAACGGGACGCGCAACGCCCTTGCGGGTCTAAAGCAGCATGTAATGACAGGGGAGTTGATAGGCTCCGACTTCCGAGCGCCCGTCGCGGCTTAAAACCCTCGGTATCCCAGCGGATTCGGTTTGGGGAGGCCGGCTCATCGCCGGCCTCATTCATTTTCGGCGAATGTTGAGGTTGACTGCTCAGAGGCCGGCAAGCACTCCGGGCAACTCAGCCAGCCCTTCGATACGCGGCGCCTCGGTATAGCCCTTATGGTTTCCATCGCGGTCCAGCAGGACAGGGCTGATGCCCACGCCTCGCGCGCCGTCGATGTCCGATGTGAGCTGATCGCCCACGTGCACGGCTTCGTCAGGCGACGCCCCGGCCTTTTCCAGCGCGGCAAGAAAGATTGGCGGCTTGGGCTTTTCCGACCCCACCTCGCCTGAAGTCACGGTAAAGTCCAGATGCGACGTCAGACCCAGACTGTCGGCCAGCTCGTCGCCATCCTGATTGATGTTCGTTATCAGCCCCAGCGTGAGACCCTCTTGCTTCAGAGCGTCCAACACGGGCAGCACGTCGCCGAACCTGGTCAGGCCGTATGGCACCTCCCTAACGCGCCGCCAGATTTCCAGCGCCCTATCACGATCGACCTCAACACCCGCGCCCTCCAGGACTCTGCGCTCGTATTCGGCAAAGAAGTCCCGACGCTCCTGGCGGTCGAGGCCGCGCATCGGCTTGGTCGCGTTTTGCTCCGACATGAACTCGTCCGCCAGGGCGTAGCCGCGCAGAATCCCCTCCGGCGTCACCTGGATGTCAAAGTCGGCAAGCGCCTGGGACTGAATCTCGTATCGCGACGGCTGAAATCCCGCCAGCGTGTTGTACAGGTCAAAGAATACGGTGGTGATCATTTTTTCAAGTAAGTCAAAGAGGACAGATGTTCTTTCCAGGAGTAAGTTTTAGCTCGTGCCGGTATCACAATGCCTCTCTCCCTGGGGGCAAGACATGCGGCGCCGCACCAGCTTATGATAGCATCCAGGGAAAATCCAATGTAGGCCGTTTCAAGATAAATGCAAGCAGGCAAGCTGCCCCTTGAGCTTCTGAGCAGGCTACTGGGCAAGATCGACATCAAGGACCCCCGCGTAATCCTCGGTCCAAAGGCCGGGGAAGACGCGGCCCTCATAGACTTTGGCGACAGGTACCTGGTCGCCAAGACGGACCCGATTACATTCGCCACAGACCTCATCGGCTGGTACGTCGTACAGGTCAACGCAAACGATCTGGCCGTAATGGGCGCCACGCCCAAGTGGCTGATGGTGACGCTGCTACTGCCCGAGGGAACTCTGCCCGAAATGGTGCATGACATATTCGACCAGCTACTCGACGCCTGTAATGCCATGAACATCGCGCTGGTCGGAGGTCACACCGAAGTCACCTACGATGTGCCGCGTCCCATAGCGGTGGGAGCCATGCTGGGCGAGGTCGACAAAGACAAGGTCGTGCTCACCTCCGGCGCAAGGCCCGGCGACAGCATCGTGCTCACTCAGGGCATCGCCATCGAGGGCACATCCCTCCTGGCGCGGGAGGTCCCCGACGAGCTTCGGGAGCGAGGAGTCTCGGATGATTCCATTGAAAAGGCAAAGGACTATCTGTTCACTCCCGGCATAAGCGTGGTCAAGGCCGCATCGATCGCCTGTGCCGCGACGCAGATACACTCGATGCACGACCCCACGGAGGGCGGACTTGCCACGGGTCTTCTCGAAATGGCGGTGGGAGCGGACGTAGGCTTGATGATCGATATGGAGCGAATACCGATTCTGCCCGAGTGTCGAAAAATATGCGATGCCCTGGGCCTCGACCCCTTCGGCCTCATAGGCTCCGGAGCGCTGCTTGCCACCCTTCCGCAAACGGAGGCTCGGAGACTCGTGGACGCCCTCGCCTCTGAAGGCATTCCAGCCTACGAAATCGGACAGATCACCCCCAAAGAGGAAGGGCTGAAGCTTCGGACAGCCAAAGGCGTTGTCGGTCTGCCGACATTCGAGAGGGACGAGCTGGCCCGCTACTTTGGGCATTAATGTCCCGGAGGTTTCTTGCGCAATCGTATTAGGGAGAAAAAAATGGCCTCAGACTCTCATCCCGCCGTACCAGACCCGGAGCATATTCGGGAAATCGCTCGTAGCTTCTGGTACTCGGCGATCTTGAGGGCGGGAATCAAGCTCGACGCCTTCAACAACCTGGAGGACGGCCCGCTCAGTCCGGAGGCCCTGTCCGTAAAAATCGGAGCCGACGCAAAGTACGTCCACGCATTCCTGGACACATGCGTCGTGCTGGGTCTCGTCGAAAAGCGGGGCGACCTTTACGCCAACACCCCCGTCGCCGCGGAGCATCTCGTCAGGGGCAAGGCAGGCTATGTAGGCGACCACGCCCTGCATCACACCAACACCTGGGCCTCGTGGGGGCGCCTGGACGAGATCATACGCGCGGGAGACACAAAACTACCCTTCGAGACGGGGTTCGTCGACGCCCCGACGTATTGGACCAACTACATGCTCGGGCAGCACAATCGCGCCATGACGGGGCAGGGCCGGCTGTTGGTCGACAACGTGGACCTGACCGATAAGCGCCGCATGATAGACCTGGGAGGCGGCGCGGCGAGCTACAGCATAGCGCTCTGCGAAGCGTACGCGGAGCTGGAGTCCATCGTAGTCGACCAGAAGGAGCCCGTGGCATTGGCCCGCGGCATCGTCGAAGACCACGACCTTCAGGGCCGCATCAGCTTCTTGGAGGGAGATTTCTTCGAGTTGGAGCTGGGTGGGCCGTACGACGTGGTGCTCATATCAGGCGTCATCTTGATCAAGCCCGACGAGGACTGCCGCCGCCTGCTCGAGCTGGCCCACGACATCATGGCCCCCGGCGGCATCGTGATCGTGCAGGACTACATGCGCCTGGAGGACGATGAGGCGCGCAGCAGGTTGGACACGCTGGAGCACCTGTACGTGATGGTGGCCTTCGACCCCGGAGCGGGCGATAGGGAAGGGGAGGAGGTCGTCGGCTGGCTCAAGGACGCCGGCTTCATCAACACGAAGATAGTCCCGCTGCCCACGCAGCTAGGGCTGGTGATGGCGGAGAAGCCTGTGTAATCGCGCGTCTCTTTGATACTCCTCGAATTCGGCTCAACATATGTGGGTATACGAGTTCAACGAGTACGCATAGTGTGTATTTGCACAGCTGTAATTGACAGCAAATAATCGCTGGACTATACTATCACATGCCCAAATTTAGTAGATCGCTAACAAATATATCTTGTTTAGTCCATACCGAGAGCCAATGAGCTGAAAATATAGGCAATGAGACATGATTCCCCGGGGTGCGTTAATTCTTGCAGGAGCAGTAACGATGATACTAACTGCCTGCGTGGGAACGACCAGGCCTCCTGCCTTAAACTCAACGCCCTCGGCTCCTATCGTGACTTCTGTCCAGTCATTACCCACGGCGACACAGACTCCAGAGGCAGTTGAGTTACCGACTGACACCCCCGCTCCTACATTCTCTCCCTCTCCGACCCAGACTGCGATCCCCACTTCCACGTCAACATTAGTTCCTACACCTACGAAAACATCCAGTCCGACAGCGACCAGTACATCGACCCCAATTCCACCAGCTGTGGCTACGTTAACCGCCACGGCCACCGAAGTCCCAATCCCGACTCCTACACAAGTCAATTCACCGACTGCGACGAGTACCGCGACTCCCGCTCCAAGCCCAACTCCGACTCCTAGTCCGATTCCCGTGCCCACGCTTGAGCCGACCCCCACTCGTCCCCCTACCGGCAATTTGGTACCCGGCAAGCCCCTCGATTGGGAGAGCGTTATTGTGGTATCGAACAAGCGTGTCACCAGCTTCTATGGAAGGCATCTCAACACCGAATTATCAGTGGGCGGCGATACTTATGTTAGCTTTGCAGTCACGAACGAAGGACCCTACACAATTAATTGGCAGTTCTATATAGACCTCTACTTTGACGAAATCTTGGTCGCACGAATCTTTAATGACTCCGGTATGTCGTCCGGGTATTTTTTCAACATTGACAGCTGGGCGGGGCTGCCAAATGTCGTGAATATCGAACCAGGCGAACATACTCTCAAGTTAGTCGTAGACTCTACTGATCTGGTCCCAGAAACAAATGAGGACGACAATGTGTACGAGCAGACGTTCACATGGCTCCAGCCCGATGTCGCTGTCCAGGTAGAGCCAATCGGCCAGACCGATCTCCCTGATCTGGCGCAATTTACTCCCAGCGGATGGAGCGGGCCGATTTTTGCTTCATCCGTAGCAGAAAGCACGAGCAATTCAAATTTAGCGGTGAACATACCGACCTACATCAGCTACAGTTTTGGAAACATCAGCGAATTCGATATCCCAGATACCGTGTTTATACCCGTCTATCTCTATCTTGATGAGACCCTGGTGGATATTCGCCGTTGGCGAGGAATGCGAGCGGGCTTCCGTGGCGTGTTGTCCGAATGGGACGGGATTTATGGTGTAATAAATGTCACGCCGGGACGTCATACCTTGAAAGTCGTTATAGACCCTGGCAACGTGGTCGCTGAATCAAACGAAGATAACAACACTTTCAAAATGGAATTTTCGTGGGAATCGACTCTATTAGGCCAGTGACAGACTCGCTGCCCACGCAGCTAGGGCTGGTGATGGCAGAGAAGCCGACGTAGGCGTTCAAGATAACTGAAGCAAGGCAACCCTCGCTTTCGTTGAAAGTTTTTCAAGCCGATGCTAGACTTAACTGAGAGGCCGTAAAGCGCGAGGTGAAGGGTTGCCCGAAGGTTTTGCCTTTAACTGGACCGCCGTTATCATTGTCGGCGCCGTTGGTATAGCAGCCATCCTGGGAATGTTCATGACTTCCTACATGCTGGCGCCTAAGCGGCCCTCCGCGATGAAGGATATCCCTTACGAGTGTGGCATCGTACCGGAGCCCTATCGCTGGTCGCAGATTCAGATTCGCTACTACGTGTTCGCAATCCTGTTCCTCATCTTCGACGTTGAAGCCGTTTTTCTCTTCCCCTGGGCCCTCGTCTTCCTCAAGTCCACCCCCGCCGTGTTCTACGAGATGCTGATATTCATCGGCATACTCATGTTCGGCGTACTGTACGCCTGGAAAAAGGGGGTGCTGCAGTGGAGATGAACCTCGGCATGGGGTACGAGCCCGACAAGGGCAACAGCCCCGCGGAGAGTCTATTCCAGCGCGTGCTGCCCAATGCCGTGACCGCCAAGTCCGACGAGCTTTTCGCACTGGCCAGAAAGTCATCCCTGTGGACGCTGTCGTTCGGCCTCGCGTGCTGCGCGATAGAGATGATGAGCACATACATGTCCCACCACGACCTCGACCGATTCGGCATCGTGACGTGGCCCTCGCCGAGGCAGGCGGACGTGATGATCGTGGCGGGGACGGTCGTCAAGAAGATGGCCGATCCCATCAAGCTTCTTTACGAACAGATGCCCGACCCGAAATGGGTGGTTGCGATGGGAAGCTGCGCCACCAACGGCGGGCCCTACTACCGGTCATATTCGGTGGTCATGGGCGTAGACCACCTCATTCCCGTGGATGTCTACGTGCCGGGGTGCCCGCCTCGACCGGAGGCCCTAATGTACGGCCTTCTCCAGCTTCAGGAGAAGATTCAGCTGGACGCGAAACGTCGGGTCGCCGCATCTTCCTAATCTTCAATCGGGAAATCGCTAACTAGCCATATGACGACACCATCACAAGACAGCCCAGCCGAAGAGCGCCCTCGTCGTGAACGTCGCGAGCCCGAGGCGCCCACGGCTCCCGTGGCCCTCGGTGACAGGGAGCAGGCGCTTTCAGACCTGCTTCCCGATGTCTTCGGAGACTTCGAAATCGAGGTCGGCGCCGTCGTAGATGAGGTCACCGTAAACGTGAAGCCGGCCGATGTCCCAGGCGTTTGTCGGACGGCCAAGGAAGACCCCCGACTGGCGATGGACTACCTTCGCTGCCTCTCCGTCGTGGACTACGTGGAGCGGCTGGAAGTCAATTACCACCTCTTTTCCCTGGAGAAGAGGCACCGCCTGGTAATCAAGACGAGCGTGTCCCCTGAGGAGCCATACGTTCCCTCGATAGTGTCCGTATGGCGGGGCGCCGACTGGTTCGAGCGCGAGGGCCACGACCTGTTCGGGGTGGTCTTCGAAGGCCATCCCAACCTGGCCCCGTTGCTGCTCTACGAAGGCTTCGAGGGCCATCCGGGGCTCAAGAGCTTCCCGTTCCACGATTACGAAGAGTGGTGATTTTTTGGCACTTTTGCGCGCATTCGGCCCAGGGAGCGGTCCTTTAGAGTGTGGTTATAGCGATCTGACAATAGGGGAGCGTAATGGCCGATCTTTTTGAGCAGATTGTCGCTGACTATCTGACTGAGAAAGGTTACCTCACAAAGTTGAATGTGAACTATCGTAAGTACGATGGAAAAGGGAGCGGGTCAGATATCGATGTCTTGGCATTACACCAGAAGAGTCACAAAGTTATTGTCGGGGAGTGCAAATCCTGGCAGTCGGGCATCAATTTTGACTGGATGATAACTTCAGAAACAAAAGGTGCAAAAGACACCCAAGACTATTTCAAGCCGATTTTCCAAGATGATTGGGCTAAGGGCCTTGTTGATAAAGTGAATGAAGAGTTCGGAACCAGAGAGTTCGTCTACACAATTTTCTGTGCCAGGACTTACGGCTCTTCAGAGAAATTCGTGGAGCGGACTATCGATGGCAACAGAATTGAAATATTAAGACTTTCCGATATCGTAAGAGAGACAGTTCAGCGAATCCGGGACAAGAAAAATCAGTCGGTTGAGCCTACAACTCTGGGAAGGTTTCTTCAACTCCAACTTGCAGCAGGGATCAGCTTGGCTGCTGATAGCAGTCGTGAAGAACAGTCTAAGAACCGCAAATAAATGCAGATACAAGAAATAAAAAGCGAACACGCCGGCGCCATCGACATGATGGTGAACATGGGGCCGCAACACCCCAGCACCCACGGCGTATTTCGTCTGGTGATCTGGATTGACGGGGAGCGCATCGCCAGGGCGGAACCGCACATCGGCTACCTTCACAGAGGTTCGGAGAAGCTCTGCGAGGGCGAGCAGTACAGCCAGATAGTCACGCTCTTCGACCGCATGGACTACGTGGCGAACTTCAACTGCGAACTGGCATTCGTCATGGCCGTGGAAAAGCTGATGGGCCTGGAGATTCCGGAGCGCGCCGAGTACATCCGGGTCATTCTGCTGGAGCTGAACCGCATCGCCAGCCACATGCTCTTCTACGGAGTCTACGGCCTGGACGTTGGCGCCATGACCCCCGTGCTGTACGGCTTCCGCGAGCGCGAGCGTATCCAGGAGCTGTTCGAGGCGGTCACGGGCGCGCGCATGATGCACAACTACTTCCGCGTCGGCGGCGTCAAAGATGACCTGCCGGACGACTTCGGAAACCGAATGCGAACGCTGATGGGAGACCTCAACCGTGGCATCGAGGAGTGCGACGAGCTCCTATCCCAGAACGAGATGTTCCTGGCAAGGACAAAGGGCATCGGCACCATAACCGGTGCGGACGCCCTGGATTTCGGCGTGACCGGTCCCGCGCTCAGAGCCAGCGGAGTCCTCGACGACGTTCGCGTGTCCGAGCCTTACTCGGTCTACGATCGCTTCGAATTCGGCATTCCAGTCGGTACCTACGGGGATTGCTGGGACCGATATTTCGTGCGCGTCGAAGAGATGCGTCAGTCGATGAGCATCCTGGAACAGGCCATGCAGCAGATCGAGCCCGGCCCCATCATGGCGAAAGTACGAAGAATCGCGCGGCCTCCGAAGGGCGAGGTATACGTCCGCACCGAGTCTCCCCGCGGCGACTTCGGCGTATTCCTGGTCAGCGACGGGTCTGACAAGCCCTATCGCGTGAAGGTACGCGCTCCGTCCTTCGCGACCCTTCAGGCGCTTCAGCACATGCTTCGCAACGCGTACGTGGCAGATGCCGTTGTGATCCTTGGCTCCATCGACATCGTCCTCGGCGAGGTGGACCGTTGAGCGTCATTAATGGAGTCTACGTCGCCCTGGGGGCCCTCGGCCTTTTCGTTTTTCTATCCATATCCGTTCTCATCCTGACGTGGCTGGAGAGAAAGACCCTGGCCCGCATTCAGATGCGCATGGGTCCAATGATAGTCGGCTTCCATGGTACCCTCCAGCCCATCGCCGACGCACTGAAGCTCGTCATTAAGGAGGACATCCTGCCTTCCTGGGCGGACCGTCGCATCTACTGGCTCGCTCCGTTGGCCGTGTTCGTTCCGGCGCTCCTCATCTGGGTAACTCTCCCGATAGCCCGCGACCTGGTGCTCGGCAACCTGGAGCTTGGCCTGTTCTACATCATTGCCATATCCGTGCTGTCCGTACTGGGCCTGGTGATGGCCGGCTGGAGCTCTGCTAACAAGTACGCGATGCTCGGCGGGATTCGAGCCGCGGGGCAGCTGGTCAGCTACGAGATACCGTTCATCATGTCCATTCTGGCGATCGCCATGCTGGCGCAGTCCCTGGACCTGCGAGAGATCGTAGACGGGCAGGCGAAGGTTGCATACATCCTGGTGCAGCCCCTGGGGCTCTTCATATTTTTCACGGCCGCACTGGCCGAGCTGGGGCGTACACCCTTCGACATCCACCACGCGGAATCCGAAGTCGTCGGGGGCGTGTTCGTGGAGTACAGCGGAGCCCATTGGGCGGTATTTTTCCTTGCCGAGTACATCAACACCTTCACCGTGGCGGCCCTGACCGTGCTGCTGTTTCTGGGTGGCTGGCGATGGCCCGAGATGCCCTTTGACGGGGCGGCCCATACGGCGCTTTCGGCGGTCTGGTTCCTCGCCAAGACATACATGGTGGTTCTGGGCATATTCTGGATACGAGGCACCTTCCCCAGGCTTCGCATAGACCAGCTGATGTCCTTTGGCTGGAAGCTGCTGGTGCCGCTTTCGTTTGTGAACATTGTGATCACGGCCGTTGTGCTCTTTTACGGCTGGCCGTTGTGGTCGCTCACGTTGCTGTCACTGCTGTTTCTGGGCGGGACCGTTTGGATTATCGTCAACAACCCGGGTACCAGCCTGGAAAGACACACTGTAACCGTGTATTCTGCCGGCAGCCTGCGAAGACCGGCTTCCTCCACGCCCGTCGAGGCGGGGCAAGTAGCGAGTGCAAGTGGCGAGTGATTGAAAGAAGGTACAGCTTCTCCGTTCGGATGGCTTTTTATCCGAGGCCTGCTGGTTTATACAGCTTGTGACGGAGAATGAAAATCGGCTTGACGCACCATTTCGGTACGTCAAAAGGTTACGTTGATGGTAGGTTTCCTGAAAGGACTAATATTGACTTTGCGCACGGCGCTACGTCGTCCGGTGACGGCCCAGTACCCCGAGCCGGAGAAGCGTCAGCCCGTGCAGGACCGGTTCATGGGCTTTCCCGCGCTGACGTGGGACTACGAGGTCGTGGAGCCCTACTGCACCGGTTGCATGGTGTGCATACGCGAATGCCCTACGCAATGCATGTCCGCCGAGATGACGGACAATCCCAAGGCCGCAGAGGGCACCAGCAGCCGTCGCAAGATCATTGAGACGTTCGAGATCAATCTCGGGCGCTGCATTCTGTGCGGGATCTGCGTCGACGTCTGTAACTTCGACGCCATCGAGATGAGCCACGAGCACGAGCTGAGCAAGTACGAAAGAAACGGAAACCGAGCCGACCTCGACCGCCTCCTCGAACTGGGCCGGGAATACCAGGACAAAGTGAGCTGGAAACCGACGCAGCCTGAGAAGAACAGCGGCGTGCCGAAGCCGGGGGCCAAACGGCCTGCCGCGGCCAAGCCTGCCGTCGCCGATGCCGAGGGCAAGCCCTCGAGCGAAATGACCAAAGAGGAGCGCCTGGCCGCAGCCAGGGCACGGGCCGCCGCTAAAAAGCGGGCCCAGGCTTCCGATGATGCCGTTGCAGAGGACCCGCCCGTAGCTAAGGGCGATATGTCGCCCGAAGATCGCGTCGCAGCGGCAAGGGCACGGGCCGCGGCCAAGAAGCAAGCCCAGGCTGCCGATGACGCCGTAGCGGAGGCCCCGCCGGATGCGCCCGCGAAGGCAAAGAGCGATATGTCGCCCGAAGAACGCGTCGCCGCAGCCAGAGCACGGGCAGCCGTCAAGAAGCAGGCCCAGGCGTCTGGTGATGTCGCAGCGGAGGCCCCGCCGGTAGCCAAGGGCGATATGACGCCCGAAGATCGCGTCGCCGCGGCCAGGGCACGGGCCGCCGCCAAGAAGCAGGCGTCAAGCGAATTTGACGCAAAAGCTGAAGAAAATACCAGGGAGGGGGTAACCGACTGATGGTTACGCCGTCGCTGGTCTTATTCTACGTCGTAGGGGCGCTTACTTTAGGTGGCGCCCTTGGTGTGGTAATGACCCGCAACATCGTCTACGCCGCATTCGCTCTGCTTGCATCTCTAATCGGCGTAGCGGGTATCTTCCTATTGGCCTTCGCCGAGTTCCTCGCCCTGGTGCAGGTGCTCATATACGGAGGCGCCATCGTGATCGTCATCCTGTTCGCCCTCATGCTGACGCGCATAGAGGACTTCGAGCACCTCACGGACCACCGACAGTGGCCGATCGCAGCCATCGTGGCCATCGCCGTATTCGGCATTTTCGCCGCGACGATAGTCACGACGACGGTACGAACGACGGAGCGGGAGGGGATCAGCTTCGAGGCGCTGGGCGATAGTCTATTCACGCAGTGGGCGGTGCCGTTCGAGGTCGCCTCGCTCGTGTTGCTCGTGGCTCTAATTGGGTCGGTTGTGCTTGTCAGGAGCACGGGAGGCCGCGATTGATCGCGCTCGCACACTTCCAGGTGTTGAGCGCCGCGCTGTTCGCGATCGGTATATACGGCGTGCTGGCCCGCAGGAGCGCAGTCCTCATTCTCATGTCCATTGAGCTGCTTCTCAACGCCGTGAACATAAACCTCATAGGCTACGCGGTCTTTTCAGACTTCTCTGAGTCGCAAAAGGCCCTGGGGCAGGTGCTGATCATATTCGTCATAACGATCGCCGCGGCGGAGCTGGCTCTCGCCATGGCGATCATTCTGCGTCTCTACAGGAACCGCTCATCGGTGAACGTAGACGAGATCAGCGTCATGAAGTGGTGACTATTCCCTTTCTCCCCTCGTGATCCGACTCATCGGACCGCCCCAAGGGGAGGGAGGACACTACAACGCTGTAAACAAAGAGATGAAATCAAGGCACGTGCATATAGAGATGTGCAAAAAATTTATTTCCCTTCGCCCCCGCGTGGGAGAAGGCTAGGATGTCCGACTCCTTGGTTTGTATATCTTCGGACTCCGACTCGTCGGAGAGGGGGAAACGGCCTCAATAGCGACGAGCCCCCTCCCCCTAACTCCCTCCCACAGGGGGAGGGAGGACTTGACTACGCTCTAAATAAAGACATGAAATCAAGGCATAAGCATTTGGAGACACGTAGAAAATGGCATTTCCCTTCTCCCCTGCGTGGGAGAAGGCTAGGATGAGGGGGAAACGGCCTCAACGGCCAAGAGCTCCCTCCCACAAGGGGCGGGAGGACACTTTGAATACTTAAGTGGGCTATGAATCTAATACAACGAGCCCGGGAGCTAAGAAGGAACTCTACCGATGCAGAACGCGTAATGTGGAGTTCATTGAGAAGCCGTCAGTTCGGTAGTTACAAGTTTCGGAGGCAACAGCCGATAGGTTCATTCATCGTGGACTTCGTCTGTTTCGAAAAGAGATTGATCGTCGAGTTGGATGGTGGCCAACATATGGAAAACGAGTCCCACGACAGAGAGCGCACTGAATGGCTGGAGGGCCAGGGGTTTTTCGTTCTAAGATTCTGGAACAATCAGGTACTCAAAGAGATCGACGCAGTTAAGTTCGAGGTTCTGTCAGCGCTTCAATCGGTGCGACTGTGATCGTTAGCAGCTGTGGACCTAATTGAACATTTCCCTTCTCCCCCGCGTGGGAGAAGGCTAGGATTAGGGGGAAAACTCCGAAACCGCGACGTTGCCCCTCCCTCTAACTCCCTCCCGCAAGGGGAGGGAGGACATTACTAAGCTGTAAACAAAGAGATGAAATCAACGCATTGATATATTGAGACACAAGGATAGCAACGAGTCCCTTCTCCCCCGCGTGGGAGAAGGCTAGGATGAGGGGGAAGGGGACTCTGTGTCCGGATGAGACAGACTACGTATCAATCAAGGGAACGCAGGAGCACAGGAAGAGATAGATGCCGTTTGGCGATGCCATAGGAACAAATTGGGCCTGGGTTATCCCAGCCCTCAGCGCATCGGCCTTTTTCCTTGTCGTGCTGTTCGGCAGATTCCTGCCAAAGCAGGGCTCCTTCATATCCATCATCGCCATATTCCTTGGCTTCATTCTCTTCTGGTACGTTCTGCGTGACCTGCTTGGCAACGGGGACGCCGCCTTCAGCCTGAACTGGGTTACCATCGGCGATACCCATATCACCTGGAGCGTCGTCGTCGACCGTCTCTCCGTCACGATGCTGGGACTGGTGACCTTCGTCGCCTTACTCGTTCAAGTCTATTCGCTGGAGTACATGCGAGGCGACCCGCGTTTCGGCTGGTACTTCGCCGCGCACGCCTTGTTCGCCGCCGCCATGCTCGCGCTGGTGCTCGCCGGCAACCTGCTGTTCCTCTACATCGCGTGGGAGCTGGTCGGCCTGGGGTCCTACCTGTTGATAGGTTTCTGGTACGAGCGACGCTCAGCCACCGAGGCCGCAAAGAAGGCCTTCATAACGACCCGAATCGGCGACGTCGGGCTGCTGATCGGCATAATCTTGCTATTCAGGGCAACCGGCACATTTGATATCTCGTCAATTTTCGAGGCCGCGGAGGCCGGCGATATCGGTCAGGGGACCATAATCGCCTCGACGCTGCTAATCTTCCTCGGGGCCATGGGCAAGTCTGCGCAGTTCCCATTTCACGTATGGCTTCCCGACGCCATGGAAGGACCGTCGCCCGTCAGCGCCCTGATACACGCCGCCACCATGGTCGCGGCGGGCGTATATCTCGTGGCGCGCATGCTGCCGCTATTCGAGATGGCGCCGATCGTAATGCTCGTCGTGACGTTAGTCGGCCTCATCACGTTCATTTACGCGGGTACGCTTGCGCTGGTAATGAAGGACATCAAGCGTGTGCTGGCCTATTCCACCATAAGCCACCTGGGGCTCATGATGCTTTCGTTGGGGGCTTTCGGAATGGCCGCCGCGATATTCCACCTCGTCGCCCACGGACTCTCGAAGGCCCTGCTGTTTCTCGGCGCGGGCAGCGTCATGCACGCCATGGACGATGAAACAGACGTGTGGAAGATGGGCGGCCTCAGAAAAGCCATGCCCATTACCGCCGCCACGTTCGTGGTCGGAGCCGCCTCGCTGGCAGGCATCATCCCCCTCAGCGGCTTCTTCAGCAAGGACGAAATCCTTCTGGCAGTGCTCGACCACCGCAACCCTGTCTTCATAGTGCTGACCCTTGCCGGGGTCGTATTGAGCGCGCTGTACATGGCACGCGTTGTCTTTATCGCGTTCTTCGGTGACCAGAGCGACCGGGCCGAACACGCCCACGAGTCACCCTGGCTGATGACCGCGCCTCTGGTCCTTTTGGCTTTCTTCGCCGCGACCGTGGGTTTCATCGCCATCGACTGGACCGAGGCCTATGGCGGCTTTGCCGACTTTTTGACGGGCGAGGGCAGGTTCCATCTGAACCTGGGGCTGACGGTCATATCGCTCGTACTGGCCTTCGGCGGCGTGCTGATTGGATTTTTAGCATATTCCAGGTCAACGATATCGCACCAGAGACTGGCCGAGAGGTTTTCGCCCGTCCACAGGCTGTTAGTAAACAAGTATTACCTGGACGACGTAATTCAGTGGGCTATCGACAGGTTGGTCCTGACATTCAGTAGATTCGTTGCCTTTTTCGACCGCAGGTTCGTCAACGACATAGGAGTCAACGGCCCGGCATTCGGCTTGCAGAAGTCGGGCATCTGGCTGAGACTTGTTCAGACGGGCCAGATGTACAACTACGGAATGGCGATGGCGTCGGGTGTCGTCGTTCTGGTGCTAGTCTGGTGGTTCGTGCTCAGGGCATAGCGCGATGAGCCAAGCGCAGATTCTGACCGATGGAAATGAACGAGAAATCGATAATCCAAAGAAAAGAAATCCCTTCCCCCGCTGGGGGAAGGTTAGGATGCGGGCCGCTCCGAAACAGGGCCAGAGAACTCAGAGGAAATCCAACAGATGCTGAGAAATTTCTCTGGAAACATCTGCGTTTGAAACAGCTTGGTGGATACAGATTTCGAAGACAGCATCCCATTGGGACCTATATCGTGGACTTCTTCCCCTCAGGGGGAGGAGATACCCAGTCCTCGCAATATTAACTGTCCAGAATCGAACGTAACTGGTTATGGAAACCTTCGACAGCTACGTGCTGTTCATATTAATCGGCTTGCCCATGGTCGGGGCGTTGGCGCTCATGGCCATACCCGGCTACCAGGAGCGGGCCATACGCTGGACTGCGTCGGCGTTCGCGCTGCCGTCCATGTTGCTTTCCTTTTACATATTCGCGGTCTACTACTTCAACCCGGGCGGAATGCAGTTCACCCGGAGCTGGAACTGGCTGCCCATACCCGGTCCCTGGAGCAGCGGCGACCTTGGCATATCGCTGTCCGTGGGCGTCGACGGCATCGGCGCTCCGATGGTGCTGTTGACCGGCATCGTCATGTTCACCGGCGTCATGATCTCCTGGACCATAACGCGTTGGAACAAGGACTTCTTCATCCTCTATTTCCTGCTGCTGACCGGGGTATTCGGCGTGTTCGTATCGACGGACCTGTTCTTCTTTTTCTTCTTCTACGAGCTGTCGGTGCTGCCCATGTACCTGCTCATCGGAGTGTGGGGCAGCAGCAGCAAGTTCCCGACGTTCTCCCGCACAAAAGAGTACAGCGCCATGAAGCTCATGCTGTACCTGGTGGCCGGCAGCGTGCTGGTCTGGATCTCCATGATCGCCATCTTCGTCGAGGCCGGTCTGGGGACGTTCGACATGCAGAGCCTCTCGGAGGCCACCTATTCGCCGACGTTCCAGAAGGTCTTCTTCCCGCTGCTGGCGGTAGGCTTCGGCATTCTGGCGGGCCTGTGGCCGTTCCACACCTGGTCACCCGACGGCCACGTCGCCGCTCCCACATCCGTGAGCATGGTGCACGCGGGCGTGCTGATGAAGCTCGGCGCCTTCGGCATCATCAAGGTCGGCATGATGATTCTCCCGGAAGGCGCGCAGTTCTGGATGCCCGTGCTGGTGGGCCTGGGGACCGTAAACGTCATTTACGGCGCTATCTCAGCCATGGGACAGAGCGACCTAAAATACGTCATAGGCTACTCAAGCGTGAGCCACATGGGTTATGTCATTATGGGCATCGCGACGTTGCATCCTCTGGGGGTCACCGGCGCAGTCTTGCAGATGTTCTCCCACGGCATAATGACCGCCCTCTTCTTCGCGGTCGTCGGCGTCGTGTACGACCGCACCCATACGCGGGACAGCCTGGTGCTCGAGGGCCTGGCAAAGCGAATGGGCGTGACGGCCGCGTTTTTCGTGGTGGCGGGGCTGGCATCGTTGGGTCTGCCGGGGTTGAGCGGCTTCGTCGCTGAGCTATTGGTGTTCCTCGGCCTCTTCCAGACCTATCCCGTCCTCGGAGTGCTTGGCATAATAGGCGCGGCCATCACCGCGGTCTACATCCTGAGATTGCTTGCCAAGGTCTTCTTCGGTCCCCTGGACGAGAGGTGGAAGGACCAGACCGACGCCACACCCGTCGAGAGCTTCTCTACCGCGATACTCGTGGGGTTCGTTTTTCTGGTAGGGCTGTTCCCGTTCCCGTTCATCAGGGTGATCAACAGCGGCGTGACGGAGCTTCTCAGCAGGTTCGAGGCGACCTGATGAACAACTTCATGTTGCTACTGCCGGAGTTCCTCGTAACAGGGCTTGCGTTCGTGGTTCTGACGGCGGACTTTTTTCTGCGGTCGGACCGCAAGCATTACCTCGCGTATATCGCCGTTCTCGGACTGGCCGGCATACTGGCATTTACCCTTATCTTTCTCTGGGGTCGCGATGAGACCCTGTACGGCGGCGTAATCCGCATCGACGGCTACTCGCTCCTCTTCAAGTCGTTCTTCATAGTCCTTGGCGGCGTGGCCATTCTTTCGTCGGTGGACTACGTGCGCAGAAACCTCGAATACCCCGGCGAGTTCTATGCGATTCTGGTGTTCACGGTCGTCGCCATGATGCTGATGGCTTCGTCCGGGGAGCTGCTGACCGCCTACATCGCTCTCGAGCTTCTGAGCTTCTGCCTGTACGTTCTGGTCTCCTACGACCGCTACAATCCCAAGTCCAACGAGGGCGGCACGAAATACATCCTTCTTGGCGCCTTCTCATCGGCGCTGCTGCTGTACGGCATGAGCCAGGTGTACGGTCTTCTGGGCACGACCCGCTTCGACGAAATCAGCGTAGCGCTGTCCATCAGCCCCGACCTTAGCGCGGGGCTCCTGCTGGGACTGGTGCTCATAATCGCGGGACTGGGCTTCAAAGTGGCGGCTGTGCCCTTCCATATGTGGGCGCCCGACGCCTACGAAGGCGCACCCATTCCCATTACCGCATATCTTGCCGTCGGCTCCAAGGCGGCGGCCTTCGCACTCATACTAAGGCTGTTCACAGAGGCGTTCCTGCCCGCCATCGGCGACTGGCAGCTGCTGCTCATCATAATGGCCGTGGCAACGATGTTGCTGGGCAATCTGGTGGCGCTGGCGCAAAGCAACGTTAAACGTCTGCTGGCTTACTCATCGATCGGTCAGGTGGGCTACCTGCTCATGGGTATCGCAGCCCTGGCCGTCGTCAAGCCCGACGGCAGCCTGTCGCTGGAGCTGTCGCATCTTGTTGGGAACGGGGTGATACTGCACATATTCGCATACTCGGTGACTAACATGGCGGCGTTCCTATGCCTGAGCGTCGTATACAACATCACGGGCAGAGACGACATCGCCGGACTTGCCGGACTCGCTCGCCGCGCTCCCACCGTTGCCGTTGTATTCGCAGTCTCACTCTTTTCGCTGGCGGGCCTGCCGATATTCGCCGGCTTCGTCAGCAAGTTCTACCTGTTCACGGCGGTGGCCTCCCAGGGCCTGCTGTGGCTCGCGTCAATCGCGATATTCGCCAGCCTTATCTCCCTGTACTACTACCTGCAGCTGATACGGCAGATGTATATAGAGCCCGCCGAGGATACGACGCCTATATTCGTGCCGCGTCTGACGACCGCCGTTCTCGGCGCACTTCTCCTCGGCATGGTGTTCTTGGGCGTCTATCCGGCGCCACTGATGGACGCGATTCAAAACGCAAGCGATGTAATTCTGTCGTCTCAGGGGGTAACACAGTACGCCAATACTGGACTGTCGCCATAGCACTCGACTACACTTTACCTTTGTGGGGACCGGCCGGTAGCCTGTTGCAAGCGGATCGCAAGTCCGACCGGAAGATACAATTAATTCAAAAAAAACTTTTATGTTAACAGGAGTTTTGTAAGGAATGACAGAAGAAGAAAAGTTTTCGCGTGGGATGGTGGTAGTCGCCCACGCGGACGATGCGGAGTTCGGCTGCTCAGGTACCGTCGCCAAGCTGTGCGCGGAGGGCTGGGAGATGGTCTACGTGATGTGCACGGACGGCAGCAAGGGCAGCAGCGATCGCGAAATTACACAAAAGGACCTGTCAAGCATTCGAAGACGGGAGCAAAAAAACGCCGGAGAAGCGCTCGGGTTGAAAGACGTGGTCTTCCTCGACCACGAGGACAGCATACTCCAGCCTACACTCGAGCTACGCAAGGACATCACCAGAGAGATACGAAGATACCAACCAGACGTCTTGATATGCCAGTATCCAATGCGAACGTTGGACGGGGGTTGGGGCGTAGGCCACCCGGACCATTTTGCTGCGGGAGAGGCCGCGTTGGCCGCCGTCTTCCCCTCAGCCCGCGATCACATGACATTCCCGGACCTGCTGGAGGACGGATTCGAGCCTCACAAGGTGGCCGAGGTCTGGATTATGGGCCACCCGGAGCCGGACCTGTACATGGACGTCACCAAGCATATGGGCACGTCCATAAAGGCGATCATGGCCCATAAGTCTCAGGTGAAGGACCGCACCGAAGAAGATATGACGGAGCGCATGCAGGAGTGGCGTCGACGCCGTGCGGAAGGCAGGGGCATGCAATACGCCGAGGCCTTTAGGCGGATAACCTTCCGGCGCTAGCGGTTAGCCTTCAAGTCACGGTATCGCTCGCAGTACGAAGGCGGGATGATGATAAGCGCGTGGCGAGCATCGGCATACTCACGGGCTATGCTCCTCTTTGAGCGGCCCTGCGTACGCCGCCCATGTCAGACCCCACCAGAGGCACCGTGCCGATCACTTTATCTTCTTCGAGCCTTCTTAGCTCATCGGACGAACGACCCAAAAGGTCTCGTAATATAGGCGAATTGTGCTGCCCCAGCGTCGGTGCGGGCTCGTGTCGCTTGCTCTCCTGGGAGGCAAGATTCCAGATGGGGCCGCTCATGGGATAGGTCCCGGCTTCAGAATGGGTCACTACCTGGAAGTAGTCGCGTGCCTGCAGATGAGGGTCATTGTAAGTGTCGCTTCCGCAATCCAAAACGGGGCCTGCGGGTATCCTCTTTTCCTGAAGCCGGTCGGTGACATCGTATCGGTCTCGTGACGATGTCCACTCCGAGACAAGCACATCCAGCTCGTCCTCGTTAATAAGCCTGGCTTGAATGCTGGAAAACCTCTCGTCGTCGGCAAGCTCAGGGCTGCCCATAACCTCGCAGAAGCTCTTCCACTCGTGTTCGTTGCGGACCGCGATAGTCACCCACTTGTCTTCCCCCGCGCACGGGTAGCAGCCGTGGGGCGCCATATTTCGATGTCGATTGCCTCTGCGTTCTTTGGCAGCGCCCTTCATGCCGTGTTCCAGGAATATCTCGCCGAGGTGGGGCATGAAGGCCTCGGCCTGGGAGAGGTCTATGAACTGCCCCTGACCCGTGCGCGCTCGATGAAACAGCGCCGTGCAGACAGCGAAGACGGCCGTGACGCCCCCTACGGCGTCCGGGTGATGCACCAGGGAATTGGTGGACAGGTCGAGGTCGGGATATCCCCGCAGGGCGGTGTGGCCCGTTAAAGCGTCGATGGCCATGCCCATGCTCTTATGGGTCTTGTAAGGACCGGTGTTGCCGTAGCCCGGCGTGAACAGCACGATGAGGTCCGGCTTCACGTCGCGAAGCGTCTCGTACCCCAGGCCAAGACGGTCCATTACTCCGTACGCATAGTTGGTGAAAACGACATCGCTGACGCTGACCAGGTCGAGGAAGGTCTCGACACCTTGTGGGCTGGTCAGATCAAGAGTCAGGCCCAGTTTATTGCGATTCAGAGCGTTGAAGTTGGCGGACCGATTCCAGGGTCGTTCACCGGGCCCGTCGCCGGGATAGCCGCCCGCGTCAGGTGTCGGATTCAGGGAGCCGCGGGCGATGCGCTGAATCGATTCGACCTTGACGACCTCGGCGCCCATGTCGCCCAGAAGCGAGCCACAGAACGGGCCCGCCCAGATCTCCGCGAGCTCCAGGGCCCGGACGCCCTCCAAAGGCAGTCTTCTTGATTTGCCCGATGCTTCAGCCTGTCTCAAAATTGCCACAGCCCCCTAAATAATCCCTTCTTGACCAAGAAGGCGCAGCTCATCTTCGCTCAAGCCCAGGAGCCCGCCAAAGATCTCCGAGTTGTGCTGCCCCAGGCGCGGCGCGGGACGCTGCTCCTCCCTGGGGACATTCGATAACCCAAAAGGCATGCCCGTGTAGGCCAGCTTTCCCGCATCGGGGTGAAGGACGTCTACGAAGAAGCTCCTGGACTTGAACTGCTCGTTCTCCAGGACCTCGCCGATATCCAGGACCGGCGCGCATGGCAGACCTTCCCTCTGCCCCGCCTCGAAGACCTCGTATTTCGTGTGAGCGTCAAACCACTGCTGAAATATGGCCTCCAGCTCCAACCGGCGCTCGGTCCGGTCGATGGTGGTGGCAAACCGCTCGTCGTCAACCAACCCGGGCTGCTCGATCATGCGCGCGAGATTAGGCCACATGCGCGGTCCAAGTGGAAGAAAGCTCACGTAGCCGTCCTTGCACCAGAATGTGCCGACCGCGTACGGCTCGCGACCTCCGGCAGCGGTCACACGCG
>JADFKI010000350.1 GCA_022565015.1 Chloroflexota bacterium | reverse complement strand
CTACATAAACCTGCGGCCCGACCGTGTGTTACTCCAGGACGTTCTTGGCCAGACGGGCATGCTGCAGTTCATGCAAACGAAAATGGACAAGATCGCAGTGCCGACGACGATCCACTGCGATCACCTCATTCAAGCGCGGGAGGACGGAGTATCAGACCTACGAGAGTCCCTCGCGGAGAATAGCGAAGTCTACGATTTCTTGCGCTCGGCGGCGGCCAAGTTCGGGGCCGGCTTCTGGGGACCCGGCGCGGGCATAATTCACCAGGTGGCCCTCGAAAACTACGCCTTCCCCGGCGAGCTCATGATCGGCACGGACTCCCACACCCCAAACGCCGGTGGGCTCGGAGCTTGCTCGGTCGGAGTCGGAGGCGCGGACGCCGTGGAGGTCATGGCCGGTCTGCCCTGGGAGGTCCTCTATCCGAAGCACATCGCCGTATTTCTCACGGGCGAGATTAGCGGATGGACGGCGCCGAAAGACGTCATTCTATACGTCGCGGGATTCCTTACCGTGTCGGGCGCCACCAATGCAATCGTGGAGTACATAGGGCCCGGAGCCCGAACGATTAGCGCCACGGGCAAGGCTACCATCACCAACATGGGCGCCGAGCTGGGCGCGACAACCTCCATATTCCCTTATGACGAGCGCATGGGCAGGTATCTGAGGGCGACGGGCAGGGGCGACCTGGTCTCGCTGGCCGAGCAGCATAGCCGACTGCTTGCACCCGACGAAGAGGTGGAGGCGGACCCCGGCAACTATTACGACGTGGTCGTGGAGCTCGACCTAAGCCGGCTTGAGCCTCACCTGGTGGGTCCTCATTCCCCGGACAGGGCCCGACCGATATCCCAGATGGCGGCGGAGGTGGCCGACCCGGCAAACGAGTTCGTTGACGAGATCTCCTCGGCGCTCATCGGGAGCTGCACGAACTCCTCGTATGAGGACATGAGCAGGGCGGCCGACGTCGCGGAGCAGGCCACGGCCCATGGTCTCGGAAGCGCGACGCCCTTCATGGTGACTCCGGGGTCGGAGAAGGTCCGAGCGACTATCGAGCGGGACGGCCAGATGGCCTCGCTCATGAAGATCGACGGCACGGTCCTGGCCAACGCCTGCGGGCCTTGCATAGGACAGTGGAAAAGGTCCCAGGAGGCCTCCGATCACCCCAACACCATCGTTACGTCGTACAATCGCAACTTCCCCAGGCGAAATGATGGCCAGGCCACCACCATGAACTTCATCGGCAGCCCTGAGATCGTCACCGCGATGGCGGTCGCCGGAAGGCTCTCCTTTAATCCTCTTACCGATGAGCTCCAGGCGGCCGACGGCACGTCATTCAAGCTCGAACCGCCAAAGCAAGCGCCGGATGTTCCGTCGCAGGGCTTCGAAGAGGGCCGGTCGGCATACATAGCCCCTCCCGAAGACGGCAGCGGCGTTGAGCTCAGCGTCGACCCCAACAGCGAACGCATTCAGCTCATGCAGCCCTGGTCCGCCTGGGACGGCAACGACTTCAACGACATGCCAGTCCTCATGAAGACCAAGGGCAAGACTACGACCGACCACATCTCGCCTGCGGGACCCTGGCTTCGGTATCGAGGACACCTGGACAAGTTTAGCGACAATATGTTCATGGGCGCAACGAACGCCTATACCGATGAGGCCGGCAAGGGCAGGAACACCTTGACCGGGGAGAGCGGTCAGGCCATCTCCAGGATCGCCCGCGATTACAAGGCTAAAGGCGTCAGGTGGCTGGTCGTCGGGGACTCCAACTACGGTGAGGGGAGCAGCAGAGAGCATGCGGCCCTATCACCCAGGCTACTGGGCGGAGCGGCCGTCATTACCAGGAGCTTTGCTCGAATTCACGAGTCCAACCTGAAAAAGCAGGGCCTTCTTGCCCTCACGTTTGAGGACCCGTCCCACTACGACAGGATTCGCGAGGATGACCGTGTCAGCCTCGTTGGCCTTTCCGAACTGGCGGCGGGCAAGCAGGTCGAGTGTATCGTCAAGCACTCGGACGGAAGTGAAGAGACTCTGATGTTGAACCATACGTATGCCGAGTCTCAGCTCGAGTGGTTCAGGCAGGGGTCCGCTCTGAACCTGTTCCACAAGTAGCCTCCTAATACCCGGCTGACGTACGTCAAGAGGGACGGGTCTCCAGGCCCGTCCCTTCGCTTACCCACAGCTTCGGCGGCCTCTGGTCCCGGCGGCGCTTACCCAGAAATCTCTGGGTGCCTTCACCTACACTGAGACGCCACTGGGGATTATGGGCTACTGGGAAAAACACTTACGACATTTGCTACTCCAGGTCAGTGCGTGCATCCCCCTTCATACAGGAACTCCCCCTCGCAACCATTTGCAAACATTGCGAAAATAGTCAGCACACCGATCACAAACAAATCACTCGATAGTCAAACGAGATGGGCTGTGTGGGGATGCGAGTGATGGGGGTGGCGGAGAGGTATGAGGGGATGAATGCTGTAGATCTGGTGATAGTCGGTAGCGTGGGCGTGTTGGCGCTCATTGGTCTGAAGACCGGGATGATGAAGCCGGTGACCGGTCTGGGCGGCTTTGTTATGGGCGCGCTCGTAGGGTTTCAACTCTACTCTGAGGTCGCCGTGCTTCTCGAAGGCTTCATAAGCGGCGCCATTTTGCGAAATGTCGTTGCATACGCAGGCATCGTGCTTGTCATTGCCGGCCTCAGCAAGCTGGTCACGATGATGTTCAGGTCCTTCCTTTCCTCCATGTTCGTGGGTTGGATGGACCGTGCGGCCGGCGCATTGGGTGGCGCGCTCATTGGTCTCGCCGTCGTCGGCACGATGGTATAT
>JADFKI010000349.1 GCA_022565015.1 Chloroflexota bacterium | reverse complement strand
CGCCTACCAGCAGTCGACCGACTGGGACAAGATCATCGGCGTACATTCCTGATCGGGCTAGGACCCGGCGAAGGGACGTTATACGTGTCGAGACCGTCCGCCACTTACCGTCCACCGCTTACCGTCCGCCCCTACTAGGGAAAGCGTCCCGGAGAAATACCGGGCTCTTTACGATGAGTAGTTTTAGGGAGAGAAGTGGCCCGTGGCTTCGAACTGAACATGGATCTATTGGATCAGCGCCGCGTCGGTTGAACCCTATACCCAACTGAGCTCGAAGGCCACCTTGGAGCGCCGGTCATGATTAGACAGATGCGCGCCGTGGGGTTTGTTACATCCCTTGATCTGTCTGTGGTTGGGGAGATGGCATGCCTCTTTACTCGAAGGCGACAGATAGTGAAGCCCGTCTCGTCCGTGCTGTACACGAGACGCTCTACTTCACCCTGGAGTTTTTCCACCTGATACATACTTTGGCCGGCAGGTATATTCACTGCTCACGTACTCGGTTCCGCTTTCCGTACAAGCCTCTCACGTCACCGCCTTCGGGCGTGAGGTCGGCGAGGCCGATGGCGATCACACGTTCGCCCCTCCGACAGGCGCAGCCATCAATATTGGACACGGTTCGTGAGCGCGCCGTCCACCAGGAGATTAGTCCCAGTGATAAAAGTGGCAACCGGACTAGCAAGGAAAACCGCCGCTCTCGCCACTTCTTGGGGCGTTGCCATTCGTCCCGTTTTATTGAGGCTCATTGCTTGCTCGAAAAGCTCCGGCATGTTCTGCTCGATTTGGTGCCACACACCACCTTCGAAGTAGGTGTTTCCCGGCGAAACTGAATTCACGCGAATACCCTTAGCGGCAAACCGGCAGCTAAGCCCTTTAGCGTAATTAATGAGGGCGGCTTTGAAGACACCATAAGGGCCAGCCGCAAAGTCGATTTCGACGCCCGAAACGCTTGAGATTATTATGATGGAGGCGACGTCCGACTGCTCGAGGAATGGCATGGCCGCGTCCACCGCCCGTACCGTGTGCATCAAGTCGATCTCGAATCCCTTGCGCCAGGATTCCTCGGTTCCCTCGATAGATATTGCGCTCACGTTGGCTACCAGGATATCCAGCCCACCAAGCTCTCGGGCGGCATCAACCAGCCATGACGTGAGTGCTGGAGCGTCACTAACGTCCAGCGCGCGGCCTGCTGCTTTCACGCCCTTGGCAGAAAGGGCTTCTATTGCGGAGGTGACCTCACCCTCGTGGCGCGCGCAGATAGCGACATCAGTGCCCTCATCCGCCAAGAGGTCGGCGATCGCACGGCCAATGCCCCTGGTACCGCCTGTGATGAGTGCCTTTCTTCCCTGCAGACCCAAATCCATATCAATTCTCCTTTACGCCTGTGTGCATCTCCCCGCAGAGTACATGGATGGGTGTGCTCCGAAAATAGGAATAGCTCAACTTGACCTGCCCCAGAAATATATACCAATTTCTATGTCTGCGTTACAAGTTGCGGAAGCGGTCGATCGACGAGGATGGTGACCTCGCGGTGTTCAATACGAGTATTTCCGTTCTGACAATCGTAGTATTGCAAAATGCTAGGTCAACGAAGCAGTTGCAGTCTACAGGCAGCGAATACCATGTCGGCCACCGATTTAGGAGAGGTGCCGATCCTGTTGGCCGTTCGGAGCGTTCGCTCAGCTGTTTGGGCTGCGCGGACCTCGATGAACTGGCGGAACCACGAAATGTAGCGCTCAGGCTGGGTCTCACTTGTCTTGAGAGGTTTCAGATCGAAATCAGGCGGCTGCCCCGCTGTCGATCTCGCCACATGCACAAGGCATTGTAGAGTGCCAAAGGACGATCTTCCTCAGAGAGATAGGGCAGAACGTTCGCCATCGCGGTAAGGATGGACAGACCAGTGCTCCAACCGGCGGCCCGGTTATGAAGGCCAAAGTGGGACGCTCGTTTGAGGATCTCCTTGGTCGCACCGAGGCCCTCCAATCCGATGACGCTCTTGGCCAGGACCAACGGTATGTTTTGCTCCAATCCATCGTCCAGCTTGGCCAGCCAGTGCTCTCGGGGCGGTTCTTCGATGGGGTTCGGATCCAACCATACCTCGCCGCCTCGAATCTCCACGTAGAACGAGGGCACGTCGTCGGCGAAAGGGTCAAACATGCACCCACTGCCGAGATCGAACTTGGCGTGATGCCAGTGGCATGTCAGGATACCATCCCTGATGGTTCCCCGTTGCAAAGGGAAGCCCATGTGGGGGCATCGGTTGTCCAGAGCGTAGACATTGCCTTGATCAGCGATTATCAAGACGGTGCGGCCTTCTGCCGAGATTAATTTCGTGCCGGTCGATCGCAGCTCATCTACGGTGCATACGCGGACTCGAGGCTTTCAGTCCACTGGGGTAGCAGTCATGTCTGACTCCATTGTCTCATTCCGGCGACATCGCGCAGACGTCGTTGGCTGGATATGTTTAGGGAGACAACCAGAGTAACCCGGTATAGGTAGATTGGTTTATTAGATTTTAAATACGTATTCGTAAGGGTCGGTCACATATGCAAACGCGACCCCTGGCTGGTGTTCACCCCGTTTGAGAGGCCTGCCACAACCTCATGTCAAAGCTTGAATCGCGGCTTCCAAGTCAACACTACTTAAGCGGCCGCAAGCCACGATGCGCCAGCCTACCCGTACCGACCGCCGGCTGGAGATTTCCAATCAGGCGAACGACACGTAGTCGCGTTTCGGAAGTACATTCCCGACCGGACTCCACTGCGATCTTCCGGAGACCCTCACGTAAATCTCATTAGTTGTCACATCTGAGACAGGGCTATAGGT